>NZ_JBNATX010000007.1:0-63127 GCF_049701115.1 Caldanaerobacter sp.
AAGTTTAGTTACCGCTTTGACAACAAGTCGCATTTACACACAAAATGCCACTTTTTAAACTTTGTCAACAATCTGAGAAGATGGCAAATGCCATCTTTACTCTACCGGCTCCAATCTCGCTGTAAAATGCCTTAAAATCGGCGGTTCATACACAAACCTATAACCTTTTATCTGGTCTCTTCTAGCATATACTCTTTTAACGGCTTCTGCCACCACATCCATATGGCTATTAGTGTAAACTCGCCTTGGAATAGTAAGTCGAACAAAATCGAGTTTTGGAAGTCTATTTTGACCCGTCTCTGGGTCCCTTCCTGCTAAAAGAGCTCCTACTTCTACAGCCCTAATTCCAGCTTCTATATAAAGTTCTACACAAATCGCATGAGAAGGAAACTGATCTTGAGGAACATGAGGCAAAAACTTTTTGCCATCTATAAATACAGCATGTCCTCCAGTCGGATACTGAATCGGTATTCCGGCCTCTCTCAACTTGTCCCCCAAATATTTTACCTGATTTATTCTCCAAGCAAGATAATTTTCGTCAAGGACCTCTTCCAATCCCCTCGCCATGGCTTCCATGTCTCTTCCTGCAAGGCCACCATATGTCACAAAACCCTCCATGGGTATGAGCATCGTCTTAACTTTTGTAAACAATTCTTCATCGTCTTTTATGGCAATAAGCCCCCCAATATTTACAAGAGCATCTTTTTTAGCAGACATTGTAAATCCATCGCCGTAGGAAAACATTTCTCTCACTATTTCTTTAATAGATTTGTTCTCATAGCCCTTTTCTCTTTGCTTTATAAAATAAGCATTTTCTGCAAATCTTGCTGCATCGAAGAAAAGCCTCAAACCGTATTTATCTGCTACTCTCCTTACTTCTTTTATATTTTCCATTGACACAGGCTGTCCACCTGCACTATTGCAAGTAACTGTCGCCAAAATAAATGCTATATTTTCTGGACCTTTTTCTTCTATGAAATTTTCCAAAGCTTCAACATCAAAATTCCCTTTAAAAGGATGGTAGTTTTCTGTGTCCTCAGCTTCCTTTATCACCATGTCTATACCAATTCCGCCTGCCAGCTCAATATGGGCCTTTGTGGTATCAAAATGCATGTTACCAAGTACATACTGTCCCTTCTTTATGAGAAGAGGAAACAACACCTTTTCAGCTCCGCGCCCTTGATGGGTTGGCACAACATATTTATAGCCAAAAATATCTTGAACAACCTCACACAGATGGTGGTAATTCCTGCTTCCTGCATAAGATTCATCCCCCAGCATCATGCCTGCCCATTGATAATCGCTCATCGCAGCAGTACCGCTATCTGTCAAAAGGTCAATGTACACGTCATCAGATTTTAATAAAAACAAGTTATACCCGGCTTCTTTTATAAGCCTTATTCTTTCTTCACGTGTAGTAATCCTTAATGGTTCGACCATTTTTATCTTATAAGGCTCAGCCATTCTAATTAAATCATCGTACACATTGATCCCTCCTAAAAATTTTTATCCCCCATTTGTAATCGTTTAATAAAAGCTTAAAAAGAGGAAACTTTCTATTTATGAGCTACTACTTCTATTTCTATCAGAGCACCTTTAGGTAAACTCTTTACTTCTACCAGTGAACGAGCAGGAGGATTGTTTTTAAAATACCTCCCATAAATCTCATTAATCTTTGCAAAATCTCCCATATTCGTGACAAATACTGTAGTTTTTATAACATTATTAAAATCCATATCTGCAGCTTTTAAAATGGCACGTATGTTTTCTAAAACTCTTTCTGTTTGTTTTTCAATATCAGCCTCTATCATTTCTCCCGTAGCAGGGTCAATAGCTATCTGTCCCGCTGTGTACAAAAATCCGTCTACTAAAACTGCCTGTGAATAGGGTCCTATAGCCTTTGGAGCAGCATCGGTATTTATAATTGTCTTCATCTATCCCCATCCCTTCTATTTATTTTCCCACATAAAACGTTGTCCATGAATATTATATCACTTAAACTTGCGCTTTTTCAATAATTTTTTAAGGATTATAAAATTTTTGTACATACAATTAAGAAAGTGTAAATAATCGAAAACAGAAGAAAAATAGAGATTTTCCGTAGTTTTTCAATAATTTTGCTGGAAAATCGCAATCAAATCTATTTATTTGACTTTGACTTTCCCTGACCTTTGTTGTAATTATTAAAGTGGAGGCTGGAAAAGGTGAAGGGGGTGGTGAGTATGGTAAAAAGGAGAGATTTTCTCTCGTAAACCATATTTCCACCTCTACACACCTTAAGCCTCTAATAACTGGAGGAGGCGGGAGAAGTCCGCCCCTCTTCTTTTATCTTAGCTTGGAAGCTATTTCTCTCAATCTCATCTCCTCTTCATTCTCTGGTTCAGGAAGTACAATATTGTGAGGAACTGGTTTCCCTTCTTCGTCTACATGAATGAATGTAGCAAAACCTTCAAGTATAGGTTCTTCTTCATCGTTTTTGTATACTTTTGCGTAAGTTTTTATGCTGGACCTTCCAGTCAAAACTACGCTTGCCTTTATTTTTATTATATCGCCTTTTGTAGCACTTTTTCTAAACTCTAATCCATGAATCTTCAAACACACTATATTTTCAGGCTTTTTTACAAGATCACAAGCGGCTATAAAACAGGCTTCTACAAACCATTCTGCAATCCTTCCAGCAAAAAGTGTACCATGATGGTTTAAATCTTCCGATTTTACAAGATGAGCAACGCTTATCTCCTTCATTTTTTCTTCCTCCTGCCCAGTTTTTATAAAATAAAATTTCGGGACCCCTTTCATAATAACCGGATCCCGAAATTTTGTCAATCGTCTATTATTAAAACCAGTAATCATATATATGAACTAAAAAGGTTCTACACTTACATCAAAAAACTCCTCGTTAATCTTCACTGTAAAGTACTTTATCTCTTTTGCAGAAATTTCTATCTCATCTATTAATTTTTCCATCTCTTCCAAAGCCCTTTGGGCTTCTTCCAGGTTTATTGCCTTAAATCTAATCCTATCTCCGGGCTTTAATTGAGCTATTTTAGAAAGGTCTGAAGAAATTACCGTAGCAATTTTTGTATACCCACCTGTGGTCTGCGCATCTTTCAAAATCACAATAGGTTGCCCATTTGCAGGTACCTGAACTGCTCCTGGTAAAAGCCCGTCTGAAACGATATCATATCTTTCTTTTGCTTTGAGGAAAGGCCCTTCTAATCTATATCCCATTCTATCTGAGTCTTTGCTAATGACATAAGAAGAAGTCAAAAACACCTTTATAGCTTCTTCTTCAAAATAGTCATCCTGGGGACCTAGTATAACCCTCACCTCTTCTTCAGAGGAATAAGAGGGAATATACCTTTCACGTACCTTTTTTGCCTGAAGTGAAGCTTGAGAAGAAGGATTTTTTTCAAGTATATCTCCTTTTTCTAAACGCCTTCCTTTAAAGCCTCCCAATTTGCCGCGAGTGTACGTTGAAACGCTTCCCATCACATAGTCCCCTTTAAATCCCCCCTTAACTGCGAGATACACTCTTAATCCAGACTTTATAGGAGAAAAAGATAAAATATCCCCTTTTCGCACAGGAAAAGAAGACCACATGGGTCTTGGTATACCATTGACCAGAGGTTGCATCTCTGCTCCTGTCACAGCTACAAAAGTATCAGTTAATGCTTCTAAAGTAGGTCCCACAAGAGTAATTTCCAAACACGGATCATTTTCTTCATTTTCTAAAAGTCTGTTAGCTATCCTAAATGCAAATTCGTCCATTGCTCCAGAAGTAGGAACTCCCTGGCTCTCATAGCCAAACCTACCTAAATCTTGAATAGTAGTAAATAATCCCGGCTCTAATACTTTAAAACATTCCATTTTATCACCCACTCAAATTATGATTTAGATATTCGTAAATGCGCAGTTGATATTTACCTTCTTGTATTTCTTTTTCTATTTTGTAATATTCCTCTTCAGAGACGGGAATGAACTTTATATAGTTTCCTGCCTCAAATAAAATTGGCTTTTCTCTCTCCGGATCGTACAATCTCACAGGAGTTCTCCCTATTATACGCCACCCTCCTGGACTTGAAAGAGGATAAATGCCCGTCTGATTCCCAGCAATCCCCACAGATCCCGCTTTTATTTCTGTGCGAGGAGTCTCAAGTCGAGGTGTCGCAATCTTTTCGGACATTCCGCCTAAATACGCAAAACCCATAGTAAACCCTACCATATAAATTCTATAGAGTGGAGCACTGTGAATTGCTATCACCTCTTCAATAGACAAATTGTTATATTTGGCTACAAATTCAAGGTCAGGTCCAAATTCTCCTCCATATACCACTGGTATTTCATATACCTGCGGTTTAAATTCTTCTTTTATTTCTTCTCTCCCTATTTTCTCTGAAACATATTTTACGAGCTCATTATAAGAAATTTCTAAAGGATTGTATTTTATAAGCAAAGACCTGTATGTAGGAATCATAGAAATTATTCCTTTTTTGCTCTCTTTTTTTAATATTCGATACAGATTTACAACTTTTTCGTTACACTCTACAGTTATTTCGTTGCCAAATTCAACCACAATCCCTTTGTCTCCAAAAGGTAATATTCTGGGTTTTTCATACATTCCTCTCAGCTCCTTAATTCTATATCCATAATCTATACAAATTTGCTCATTGGAAGGATTTCTACCCCATTTTCTTCTAAAGTTTTTCTTATCTTTTTTGCAAATTCTACGGCCTTGGGATTATCCCCATGGACACATATAGTATCCACCTTTACTTTTACCGAAGTCCCATCTATAGCTTCACAAACTCCCTCTTTTACCATCCTCAATACTCTCTTGCAGGCAAGTTCTTCATCGCGAATTATAGCATTGGGGTGCTTCCTGGAAACCAAAGTGCCGTCTGGGTTTATATTTCTATCTGCAAACACCTCATAAGCAAACTTCAAACCAACTTTTTCTGCTGCTTTTTCCATTGCCGTATTTGCCATCCCCACACATATTAGATTTTTATCCACAGATGCTATAGCTTCTGCAATTGCCATGGCAATTTTTTCATCAACTGCCGCCATGTTGTAAAGCGCTCCATGCGCCTTCACGTGCTGTAATTTCATACCCCTGCTTTCAGCAAAAGCCTGCAACGCTCCTATTTGGTATATTACATAATTTTTTATTTCTTCTGGAGAAGCATCCAAATTTCTCCTTCCAAATCCCAGCAAATCAGGGAAACCAGGATGTGCCCCTATTAAAACCCCATTTTCTAAACAACGATCAACAGTCAAAGCCATTACCATTGGATCTCCTGCATGAAATCCACACGCGATATTGGCAGAGGAAATGTATTTTACTATCTCTTCATCCATGCCTATTTTATATGCACCAAAGCTTTCACCAATATCGCTATTTATATCCACTCTGTACATAGGATTACCCTCCTTTCTTTTCCTTACAAATTTATGTATTCTAATCTCCTGACAAGTTTAGATATTCTACATAGTATAATTGTAATCCTCCTTTAAACATAAACTCTTGATTTTTTCTTTATTTTAGGCTAAAATAAAGATAGACTAGAGAATGTCTGGGTGTGGCGCAGCTGGTAGCGCGCCAGAATGGGGTTCTGGAGGCCGGGGGTTCAAGTCCCCCCACTCAGACCAGTGAAAAAAAAGACCACTTACTCCCATGTAAGTGGTCTTTTTGTTTAGATGATTATGAATATTATTCCTCCGCCACTGTCATTTACTACCCTCTCTAACGTATCCCTCAATTTATGACTTAAATTTTCAGGAATTGCACTTACTTTGTTTTGCATGCCTTCTTTTACAAGATCGCTCAATGTCTTTCCAAATATGTTGGATTCCCAAATTTTTTCCGGATCATTTTCAAACTGCTCTGTTATGTATTTTACAAAGTCTTCGCTTTGCTTTTCTGTACCTACTACAGGTGTCACTTCTGCTGTTATATCTGTGCGGAAAATATGATAGGAAGGTGCAGAGGCTTTAAGCCTTACCGCAAATCTTCCCCCTTGCCTCACTATTTCAGGCTTTTCAAATTTCATCTCCTCTAAACTCGCAGGAACTACCCCTACTCCTGTCTCTTGTGCCTTTAAAAATGCCTCTTTTATTCTATCGTACTGTCTTTTTGCATGTGCCAGTTCTTTTATAACACTCATCAATTCTTTGTCATTTTTGATTGTAAGCCCGCTTTCATCACTTAAAATTTTGAAAAATAAGCCTTCATGAGTTTTAATCTCAATATTGGCACTTCCCTCTCCGGGAGCAATCTTTTTTATAAACACCTCTGAAAAGTTTTCATTTGCTTTAAGCCCGCCTACAAGATTTGAAATATCTCTTAGCCTATACAAATCTTTTACGCTCTCTTTTACCGTAGAAAGCACATTTTCTTTAAACCAGTGGTTTTTATCAAGAGCATCCACCCATGTAGGAAGGTCAATGGCAATTTCCCTGATTGGAAACTCAAAAAGCACTTTTTCTAAAATTTTGTAAATATCCTTAATCTCCATCTGCATCACATTGACTACAATCACAGGTGTATCGTACTTTTTCTCCAGTTCACTTGCTAAATTCATTGTTTCTGTATTCTGCGGATGAGTGGTATTGAGAAGAATTATAAAAGGTTTGTTTAGCTCTTTTAATTCTTTTATAACCCTTTCCTCGGCAGGGATGTAATTTTCTCTTGGTATTTCCGTAATGCTTCCATCCGTAGTAATTACCAATCCTATAGTAGAATGGTCGCTTATCACTTTCCTTGTCCCTATCTCCGCTGCCTCTTCAAAAGGTATTTCGTAGTCATACCAAGGTGTAGAAACCATTCTGGGTTTGTCTCCTTCCATGTAGCCTAGCGCTCCTTTTACCATGTATCCAACGCAATCCACAAGCCTTACTTTAAACTTAGTGTTTTCGTTTATAGTTATTTCCACTGCTTTTTCTGGAACAAACTTGGGTTCTGTAGTCATAACTGTTTTTCCAGCAGCGCTCTGAGGAAGTTCATCCCTTATTCTTTCTTTTAAAGGAGCTTCTTCTAGGTTAGGAAGCACTAATATGTCCATAAAACGCTTAATAAAAGTCGACTTGCCTGTTCTAACAGGGCCAACAACTCCTATGTAGATATCTCCCTGAGTTCTCTCAGCAATGTCTCTATAGATGTCGTAGCCTTCCACTTTATTCCCTCCTTTTGGCTATGTCCCTCATCCTCATTCCTAATATATGCTTTTACCCCACAGTTATATGATTAAATATAAAATCTCCGGCAAAACCGGAGATTCAGTTTGTTGACAAAGTCCTTCTTATTTAAGTGGCATTTTGTGTTAATGCTCCAGAGTTGCAAAGCGACTAAACTAAGGCTCCCTTTTCGGGCTCAGGCGGGGTTCCGACCAATTCGCCCTTTGGGCTCAAGTGGTCGCTCGCTTCGCTCGCCCCGCCTTCGCTCCTTAAGTTCGCCAAGTTTAGTTACCGCTTTGGCAACAAATCGCATTTACACACAAAATGCCACTCCTTTATTTTGTCAACAGTCTGAAATCTCCGGCAAAGCCGGAGATTAAATTCCGTGTAACTCGTGCTTTCTGTCTCTCGTCATCAAATTATAAACCGCTTCAAAAGGGCTTTTATTTTCAAAAATTATAGAATAAATCTCTTTGGTAATTGGCATATCCACTTTATATATTTGTGAAAGCCTGTAAGCTGAATTAGTAGTATTTACGCCTTCCACTACCATCCCTATTTCTTTTAACGCTTCTTTTAAACTTTTCCCCTTGCCTATTAAAATCCCTGCTCTCCTATTTCTTGAATAATTACTTGTACAAGTCACAATAAGGTCCCCGACCCCCGCCAATCCCAGAAAAGTCAAAGGGTCTGACCCCATAGCCACTCCCAGCCTTGTAATCTCAGCAAGCCCTCTTGTCATGAGAGCAGCTTTTGTATTATCCCCAAAACCAAGCCCGTCGGAAATCCCCGCTCCTAAAGCGATTATATTCTTTAAAGCTCCTCCTAGTTCCACTCCTATTACATCGGTATTTACATACAGCCTGAAAGTCTCATTCATAAAAGCCTCCTGTATGAATTCGCAAGCCTTAACGTCCTCTGAAGCAAGTACGCAGGCCGTAGGAATCTGCCTTACTACTTCTTCCGCATGACTTGGTCCTGACAGCACTACCACAGGGTTTGAAAGGTATTCCTTTATCACCTCAGACATTCTCTTCAATGAAGAAGTTTCAATCCCTTTTGCCAGATTGACAACAATAGCATTTTTAGAGATTTTCCCTTTTAATTTTTCGGATACTTCTCTTACAGCATGGGAAGGAACAGCAATGACCACTACTTCGGAATCTTCTACTGCTTTATCTAAGTCATTGTACAGTAAAATGCTTGAGGGAAGGTCCACGTCAAGGTATCTCGAATTGTGCCGTGTTGCAATAAGTTCCTCAAATTGCTCCTTACTTCTCATCCACAGCCTTACCTGATGGTTTAATTTATCAAGGTGAATAGCTATAGCAGTTCCCCAACTCCCTGCTCCCAGTACCGCTATTTTCATCTCTCTTTCCCTTTCTTATTTTATTTGGGCTCTCTGCCCTATTTTAGATTCAGTCCCGTTTATCAACCTCTTTATATTAGAGCGATGCTTAAATATTACTAACAACGCTAAGACTATTGCAAAAGTTAAAACTTGAACTGAATTAGGGAAAAATATGTTCAAAAGAGCAAAAGTAATAGCACCTGTCATAGACCCCAAAGATACATAGCGAGTTATAGCAATTACCGCTACTCCAACCGCAAGAGCAATAAGTCCTAAAAAGGGATTTATAGTCATCACCACTCCTACGCTTGTGGCAACTCCTTTTCCACCCCTAAACTTTAAAAATATCGGCCAGTTGTGCCCGCACACAACAGCTATACCGGCAACCAACGCTCCAGGCATTCCTATGAAATACTTTCCAAGTAAAACTGCTACTACCCCTTTCAACACATCGAGCACAAAAACAGGCGCTGCTGCCTTAGGACCCAATACTCTTAAGACATTAGTAGCTCCAGCATTGCCGCTCCCATAATTTCTTATGTCAATATTTCTAGTGTATTTTGTGAAAATATATGCATTATTTATACAGCCAATTAAATAAGCCAAAACAGCAACGAGTACAAATTTCATCTTCTCCCCCCTTTCCCTTTAATCTTCCCCTCTTTTTTTAGTAGAAATCACAATAGGCACTCCCTCAAAGCCAAAATTTTGTCTTATTGTGTTTTCAAGAAATCTCACATAAGAGAAGTGCAACAATTCGGGTTCATTCACAAAAATTACAAAAGTTGGTGGCTTTGTTCCTACTTGTGTAGCATAGTATATTTTTACAGGTCTTCCTTTAGAAGAAGGTGGCGGAAACATGAGCATTGCTTCATTTAAGACATTGTTTAAAAGCCCTGTAGTAATTCTTTTATTATATTCTTCCCACACTTTATCTACAGTTTCCAAAACTTTGTGAATTCTTTGACCTGTCTTGGCAGATATAAAAAGTATAGGCGCAAAAGAAATAAAAGCCAGTTTTTCTCTAATCATCTCTGTATATTCTTTATAAGTATTGCTATCTTTCTCAACAACATCCCATTTATTCACAAGAATTATGATTCCCTTTCCATTTTCAAAGGCATAACCTGCTATTTTCGTGTCTTGTTCCGTAGGTCCTTCTGTAGCATCTATCATGAGAAGGCATATATCAGCCCTCTCAATTGCAGACAATGCCCTTAAAACGCTGTACCTTTCTATCGACTCACTTATCCTGCTTTTCCTTCTTATTCCAGCAGTATCAATTAATATATAATTCTTTCCATCTTTAGTAAAAGGAGTATCTATTGCATCTCGAGTAGTTCCTGGTATATCACTTACAATGACTCTTTCTTCCCCTAGTATGCGATTTACTAAAGAAGATTTTCCTACGTTGGGTTTCCCAATCACAGCAATTTTAATCGTTTCTTCTTCATATTCTACATCATTTTCAGGCAACCTCTTTATCACTTCATCCAAAAGTTCACCTATTCCAAGCCCATTTGAAGCAGAGATGGGTACAGGTTCTCCTAAACCCAGCTTGAAAAAGTCATAAAAACTCGCAGGCATCTCTTTGAAACTATCCACTTTATTGCAAACCAAAATCACTTCTTTTTTGGTTTTCCTTAGCATATTGGCTATTTCTTCATCTTCAGGGACAAGTCCCTCTCTCGCATCAACCACAAACAAAATCAAGTCCGCTGCTTCAATAGCCGCTTCTACTTGCAATTTCACTTTCGAAAAGATCACATCCTTTGGGTCAGGATCCAATCCGCCAGTATCTACCAAAATAAACTTCCTATTAAGCCATTCTGCATCCCCGTATATTCTGTCCCTTGTAACTCCAGGTATGTCCTCAACAATTGATACCCTTTTTTTAAGAATTCTGTTAAAAAGAGTGGATTTCCCAACGTTTGGTCTTCCGACAATAGCTACCATTGCTCTTGACATTCGCCTCACCTACCTCTGTATATCTTTTGTAAAAAGTCTCTTCCATCAACTTCAGAAACAATTATTTCTGTTTCCAAGGCATTCTTCACTTCTTTTAAGTTTACATCGTCTAAAAATATATCCGAGCCTTCTTTTAGCATTACCCGGGGAATGACCAAAGTCTTGCCCTTTGCCTTACCTTTGAGCTGTTCTATTATATCTTTTCCCACTACAAGTCCTGCCACAGTTATGTTTTTACCAAAGAACTTATTTACTATTGGTACAACCTCAACGTCAAATCCTATACTTTCGAGTTTTTGTGATATATCCCTCATAAAATCATAAGCAGCAAACCCTGTAGCAATTAGAAAAGATTGATTGTTTTTTCTCCTTATTAAGGTCTTTTTTCTTCTAAGTGCCTCTTCAAACTGGCGTTTAAACAAAGCCATAAGCCCAACGCCATTTTCTATTTGCGGAAAGCCTTCATAGTGGTCATAATCAGGAATTGGCAATTTCCCCATCACATAAAACTCATCAGACAAAAAAACGAAAGAGGTTCCTAATTTCTCCTTCAATTTTTTTTGCCATGACGAAACCTGTTCTATTACTTCCCTCATCTCTTTAGGAGTGAAAGGGCGAAGAGGATATAAATTATCTCTGTGGTCAGTAAGTCCCACTGGAACTATGGCAACAGATTTAACTCCTGGATAAAGAAAAGATAGGTCCTCTATCGTCTTGTCAAGTTCTCTTCCATCATTTATTTCAGGACATAACACAATCTGACCGTGAATCTCAATTCCCCCTTGAACCAGTTTTTTTAAGTATTCCATTACATTTCTGGCTTTAGGATTTTTCATCATTTTTACCCTAAGGTCTTTGTTTGTAGTGTGAATTGAAACATATAAAGGAGAAAGTTTATACCTTATGATTCTATCAAGCTCTTCTTCACTTACATTAGTCAAAGTTACAAAATTCCCCTGGAGAAAGGAAAGTCTGTAGTCATCATCCTTAAAAAATAGGGATTTTCTTACTCCTTTAGGCAATTGGTCGATAAAACAAAAAATACACTTATTTTGGCATCTTTTAGGCCTATCAATCAGTTCTTCTTCAAAAATCAATCCAATATCTTCATTGTAATCTTTTTCAATTTCAAACACATATCTTTCTCCTGAACTTTTTTCAATTTCTAATTCTACAAATTCATTTGCCATCTCGTATCGATAATCTATTATATCAATAACCTGTTTCCCATTTAATGAAATTAATCTATCTCCTTTTCGTATGCCTAAATCTTCCGCGATGCTTCCTTTTACGATGTCTTTTATCATTATTTTATTCATACTATTCCTCCTAAATCTCCTCCCCTACTAAATTATGAATTAATCTTAAAAATACGTCAAGAGATTTTTTGCAACTTTGTTTTAATATCTGTTACTAATTCCACAAAATTTTTATATCGTTTCAAAATCCCATAGACTGTAATTGGTCTCCCCAATGAAATAATACCCAGTCTTCGGGAAGCAAATCCTCCAATTTTTGTAGTTAAACCAATAGCCGGCAATGCATCCACAACCAATATTTCTTTTTTACTAATACCAAAAATCGTTAAAAAGCTGTAAATAGCTTTTGTCACAATATCTCTTCCATTCCTAGCCCCAACTATGTAAACCTCATTTCCAAATTCATCTCTTCCCATATAAAAAAGGGTGCCAATTTCGTCATTGGCAGTCTTATCATAATGAGGGAGTGAAAGAATCTCTTGAAAGGTAGGTATTCTATTTAAAGGTAAAAGACCGACGTGAATAGAAGCCGCTACCACGGAAGAATGAGCACTTCCATAACACATATAAATTATTACCATTTGGTCACCTCATAAAATTCTCTTATATTTTTCAACAAACCGTTTCATATCCCTTTTTTTCTTTATGTAGTATCTATAGAGAATTTTTTCTACAGCTTTTTTAAATATTTTTTTATTTCTCAACTTCATCAGTAAAATCAAGAATTTAATGTCATAATGAGAAGTATCTATGAATATCACATCTTCATCAATATCAAAAACCCTCATCAAATCTTTCAAAGTCCTCTTGATGTTCTCACCGAAACTTTTTACTCCCATCACATAAACTTCATTTTCATAATCATCCTTGCCCATGTATCTTATATCTCCATAATCTACTTCAAGAAAAAATGGAATCTTAAAAAATTCTTCCTCCCCAATATCTGCATTTCCCTTCAGGTGGAGATAGGCACAAATAGGTGAAGAATAACATCCACAAAAACTGTAATAAATCACTTTCATAGCATCACCTAATATTGTTTAACTAAAATAAATACCCCATTCTCAAGGTCATGTACCGCTGCCTTGAAAATTCGACTCATATACATAGATACTTTCTGTTGTTCTTCCTCAGTGTCTACATAAATTATAGGTGCTGTTCCACTTGAAACATTGTGTTTTGCACTCCTTAACACAACTATCGCCACGACAAAACCGGTAACATGGACTTCCACTCTATCACCCCAAATTTTTAGTAGCTCCTCTGGACTTAGAAGGGTATTTTCTCACAGTTTCTATAGCGGGAATATTTTTTATGATTTCAACAAATGCATTTACATCGGGCTTCATTACTACCATCACCACAATTACATCTCCATTTTCATTGTTGTTCATAGTCATTGGCGCCAATTCAGGAGTGTCTATGTTCATTCTAAGTCCCAACTGGTTTGCAACTTCATGAAGTATTGCCTGTCTTATACCCAAATTGTTTATAGAAATCAAACTGTCAAGCCCCTTAGGGCGAATTATTGCCGCTAACCCATATTTTTCAATGATCTCTCTCCCTTCTTTCAGTCCTATATCCGCCAAAACTACATCTTCGACACTCAAAAGGGGCCCCTTGAATATTATTTTAGCGGGAATTACATCTGCTATATCTCGTATATAGGCGGTTTTCATCACGTATCGAGATAAATAGATGGATATTCCCCCTACAACAAAACCTACTAAGGCACTTTTGCTAAGATAAACAGAAAGAGAGGCCATTGCTGCCACTGCCATGGCTATGTAATTCCTTGCCTCAAATACTTTTGCTATATTTTCTATATAAGCAGCTCCTCTTGGAACAAGCTCAGTAGCTTCCATCTTTTCCAAACTTGTCCTTTCAATTTCCCTTACACCTTTAAACTGCTGTGCAGCTAAAGCAAGGAAAGTCACAGCAGTATATTGTTTTTCAATAAGGGCAGGAACAGAAAAAGCTCCTAATGCCGCTGATATTACGCCCAATGTCAGGTGAGTCATATACCCTTGCGGGTACGTAGGGTATTGTCTATAATCCACCCTTAAATATATAAACCTAGCAAAACTTCCCATTATAATACCCATTAAAACGATCTTTATGTAAAGGTCGTGTCCTATACTCATTCTCCATCTCCTTTTTTCCGCCTGAATCGACCAAAATAGCTTGCAAACTCTCTCTTGGTTGCTTTGGAAAACTTATGCATCATTTCTCTGCCTCCAGTGCTTAAAAGCATGAAAGCAACGGCAGATACTATCCCTATACCTACAAGAATCCATATACCAGTAGCTGCAGCTTTATTCTGTCCAGGAAGAGGTTTTTGGGCTTTCGTAACTGCTCCAACTTGCTTTTGTTCATCCATACCATAGAGAGCTTTTGTAAGTATGTCTGCCATAAATCCTGCAGATACTTCTGCCCTTTCTCTAGTATGGGGATATGTGCCAAACTCCAAAAGCAAAGCGTTCGGAGTGAGGTCTTGATTAAAATCTCCTTCTCCAAAAAATATGTCCTTTATAAGACCAGGGTAGGTCTTATCAGCAATAGCTTTAATTCTGTACGCCAAATTCTGATTGGCTTTTAAATTGGGATTGTTCCTCCCAAGGACTATTCTAACTCCTGTGGCATTTTTACCTGCAATCTTTCGTATGTACTCCTCCAAAGGGACAGCATCTCTGTGAACATCCAAAAGGAGGTCTGGTTTAAATTCCCTAAGTAATTTAACTGCTCCAGCCCTTGATCGGGTATACGCCATGGCATCATGAGGTAAATAAAGCGTCCAGTCAACTTTTACTTTTACACCTTTATTTTCCAGTGCTTTCTGAAGAGCAGTATCAACCTTATATATTCCTCCATGACCGTTGATACTAGCCGCTCCATCAGAAGGTAAATATGATTCATCACTGTGAGTAGAATATATGGCTATCCTTTTTTCCCCTGTCTCTTGAACTAACGCCATTGCGGCAGAAATTTCCTCTTTAACCTCTGGAAGCTTTTCTGTCCTTATGTATTTAGCATAGGCAATTCTTTCGCTTTTATCTACCTTTACTACTTCATAAAACTTGTTATCTCCTGAAAGATACATATCCTTTTCATGGACTTCCATCGCTGTTCTAAAAAGCACCTTCTCTGTTTTTATATCATACACTGTGTAATAACCCGAATTTCCAAATCCCTCTATTGGGATAGATATGACTATCAATGCAAAGATTAAATAGGTGATTAATTTATTTCTTGTCTTTTTCATCTTCCTTACCACCTTCCTTAAATACATCTGTTAAACTGCTGGCCATGCTGCCATGTTTAAGCTCTAAATGCTTTTTGCTTGTACCTCCCTGTATTTTTTCTCGTACCTCTCCTATTACCTCGGAAAGAAATACCGCCACAATCATGGAAATCACAACTGCATCAAAAAAACCTGCTCCCCCTATTGGTACAGCTCCTTTTACACCTGTAATAGAATTTACAACTGCTTGCGCTACATTTGCCAATATTACTCCCATTACCCCGGCTATAAAAGCTGCCCTTCTTGAACGAGAAAAAAGGTAAGCAATTAAACCTCCTACTATCCCGTATACATAATTAGGTTCAATTATCATAGCCTCTGGCTCTGCAGGGAGAAATCTTCCGGCAAAGTAGACAGCAACGGCTGCTAAAATCGAAACCACAATACTATTTATTCTTTCTCTGTTATTCTCTGCACTTAAAAACAAGTATAAAGATACAGCAAAGGGTATAACTGCTCCTCCCACGTTTATAGACACATATTTTGTTATATGAAGGTTAGGAATAAAAGTTCCTATAATCATCCCTACAATGACTAGAAAAGCCCATGTGTCTGTCATTTTCATCCTATCTAAAACTCTATGGGCAAATCCAAAGAGTACAGCAAAAGCCGTTATAGAAAGAAGTATATAACTAAGCGGCATTAGAATCCCTCCATTGAAATTCTCTTTACAAATTTATCTTTTACATATTGAAATAAAAATATACAAAAAAGTCCGCTTTTAAAAAGCGGACCTTTTCAAGCTCTAATTCTTTTGTTCAGATCTTTTCTTTATATTTTCAAACTTAAAATCTATTCTTTCTCCTGTCTCTAGATAAATCACCCATTCGCATATGTTAGTCGTATGATCGGCAATTCTTTCTAAATATCTGGCAACAAATAAAAATTCTGCAGCCTGATGAATATTTCTTGGGTCTTCAATCATATATGTCAAAAGTTCTCTAAAAATCTGGCCATAAAGAGCATCGACTATTTCGTCTTTTTCCCCTATCGACTTAGCTAAATCCAAATCCTGTCTTACATAAGAATCTAAAGAAAGTTTTACCATTTCTCTTACAACATCGCTCATACGGGGAATATCTATCAAAGGCTTTATATATTTTTCATCCGCAATCCTTAAAGTAGTTCTGGCTATGTTGACCGCATAATCTCCCATTCTTTCCAAGTCTGTTACAATTTTTAACCCTGTCAGGACGATTCTTAAGTCCTTTGCAATAGGATGCTGTGTAACCATTATCTTTGCGCACTTATCGTCTATCTCAATTTCCATTTTATTGATTCTATCATCTTCATCTATTACTTTCTGCGCCATTTCTTTGTCATGATTGACCAAAGAAGCTATCGCATTGCCTATTGCTTCTTCCACCAGACTTCCCATTTTAAGAATATCATAGTGAAGTTCCTCAAGTTCTTTTTCAAAGCGACTTCTATTCATCTTATCACCTCCTTTTAACCGAATCTGCCAGTGATATAATCCTCTGTCCTCTTGTCTTTTGGATTGTAAAACACCTGATCTGTTGGTCCCCACTCCACGAGCTCACCATTTAAGAAAAAGGCCGTATAATCAGATACTCTTCCCGCTTGCTGCATGTTATGAGTCACTATTATTATAGTATATTTTTTCTTCAAATCCTCTATTAACTCTTCAATCTTCATAGTAGAAATGGGATCCAACGCCGATGTAGGTTCATCCATCAAGATAACTTCTGGTTCCACCGCCAAAGTCCTGGCAATGCAAAGCCTTTGCTGCTGACCACCTGATAAGCTCAAAGCAGAATGATGAAGCCTATCTTTTACTTCATCCCATAAAGCTGCCGCTTTTAAGCTTTTCTCTACTATTTCGTTTAAAGTCCTTTTATCTCTTATCCCGTGAATTCTGGGACCATAAGCTACATTGTCATAAACAGTCATAGGAAAAGGATTAGGCTTTTGGAAAACCATACCAACTTTTTTCCGCAGTTCGATCACATCGACTTCCTTGTATACATCTTTACCATCTAACAGCACAGTGCCAGTGATTTTAACTCCCTCAATCAAATCATTCATCCTATTCAAGGTCCTGATAAAAGTAGATTTTCCACAGCCAGAAGGGCCAATGAGTGCAAGAACGCTATTAGGCTCTACATCCAAATTTATCTTTTTCAAGGCCTGTACTTCCCCATAAAACAAGTCCAAATCCCTTACTTCTATTTTTTTCATCTGCCATTCATTCCCCTTCCTAATTGTTTATATATTATACCATATTTATCTTTCACCTGTCATTCTCCTGTGCACTACACCACCTAACCATCTCGCAAAAAGGTTAAAAATCAAAACAGCCAAAAGCAGAACTGCAGAAGCTCCATCTGCAATTTGTCTTGCGTCAGGTGCTAAACCTTCACTATTTACCTTCCATATATAAACTGCAAGTGTCTCCGCAGGCCTAAACAAATTCAAGGGAGAAGTTGGACTTTTGGGATTAAAGTTTGAAAAATTTAAAGCAGGGCTACTCATACCAGCTGTATAAAGCAATGCCGCAGCCTCTCCAAAAATTCTTCCAGCAGTCAAAATTATTCCAGTTAAAATTCCAGGCAAAGCCGCAGGAACAACTACTTTTGTAATAGTCTGCCACTTTGTAGCCCCAAGTGCAAAACTCGCTTCTCTGAGGCTATTTGGAACGCTCTTTATAGCATCTTCACTGACTCTTGTCATCACAGGAAGATTCAAAACTGTAAGTGCAAGAGCTCCAGCCATAAGGGAATATCCCCATCCTGTCATGGTAACAAACACCAAAAGTCCGAAAAGTCCCACAACAATAGAGGGCATAGAAGAAAGTGTCTCAACAGATAAACGTATTATTTCAGTAAACAGATTGGGCCTTGCGTATTCCGACATATATACTCCTGCTCCGATTCCTATTGGAACAGAAATTATCAAAGTGATTATCAAAAGCTCTATAGAATTAAAAAGCTGAGGTCCTATGCCGCCCCCCACCTCCATAAATTTAGGAGGGGAAGTTAAGAAAGACCATGTAAGCCTTGTCCGCCCTTGATACAATATATAGCCTATTAAAGACAGCAAAAATGCCACTAAAAAACCCGCTACCAAGTAGAAATACACTGTAGCAATTTTATCGTAAAGTTTTGCTTTCATCTGTAAATTCCCCTCCTACCCACCAATCTAATCAGGATAATGAAAAAGAAGGAAATTAGAAGCAGTAAAAGCGCAAGAGACCATAAAGCATTGTTCCACAGAGTACCCATTACTGTATTTCCCATTTCCATAGTAATAATAGAGGTTATCGTCGACATGGGTTCAAGAAAAGACCTGGGTATTACAGGACGGTTTCCAATGACCATCTGCACTGCCAGAGCCTCACCAAAAGCCCTTGCGAGGCCAAGTATAATTGCTGTTAAAATACCGGGTTTTGCCGCAGGTATGAGGACATGACGTATAGTTTGCCAGCGGGTAGCACCAAGCGCGTAACTCGCTTCTCTTATCTCCGACGGCAAAGCCCTTATTGTATCTGCACTCACGCTTGTTATAGTAGGGAGGGTCATTATAGCTAAAACCAAAATACCTGCCAATAAGCTAAAACCGAGTCCTCCAAAATGCTTGCTTATAAAAGGAACAAGGACACTGAGACCGATCCATCCGTATACAACAGAGGGAATACCTACAAATATCTCTATGGCCGGCTGTAATATTTTCTGCCCCATCTTCTTGCTTATTTCCACCATAAATATCGCTGAGGAAACACCTAAGGGTCCACTTATCATGATAGCAAAAATCGAAACCAGTACAGAACCCACAATAAAAGGCAAAGCTCCTACCTGTGGGGTTTCCCTATCAGGTCGCCATTCAGCAGAAAACAGGAATTCTTTTATTGAAACCTTATTTACAATAAAAGTAGAAATCCCTTTTGATGCCACAAAATAAAAAAGGGATATGACTAAAAGTATAAGAAGTACTGCTGAGGAGAAAACGATAACTTTTCCCACCATGTCCTGGCGCTTCCTAGACATTTCATACCTCTTATCCGCAGTCATAAATCCATCCTCCGTTCAATTTATACCGATTATAAAACCATCATGCCTATTCAATAATAACAACCTATAAAAAAACATTCATTAAATTTATGTTAAATCTATGTTAAATTTATGTTAAATCTTTGAGGTATAAAAAGGAGCTGGAATAACTCCAGCCCCCTTTTATTGAGTTAGCTTATTTTATGGGTATAAAACCTAATTTCGGTATCAAATTCTTTTGAACCTCATCTGAGAGCATGAAATCCAAGAAAGCCTTCACAGCACCTTTCGGTTCGCCTTTTGTGTACATATGCTCGTACGACCATATGGGGTATTTGCCATCTATTATATTCTGAGCAGTTGGTTCTACGCCTTCATACTTCAGCGCCTTTACAGAATTATCCACATACGAAAGTGCCAGATAACTTATAGCACCTTTTGTATCTGCAACAGCTTTTTTAACAGCACCAGAAGAATCCTCTGTCAGGGCTATTCCCTGAGCCTCTTCTTGGCCTTTTAAAACCACTTTCTTGAATGTAGCTCGTGTCCCTGAACTCGCAGGTCTATTTATTATCACGATCTTCATATCTGGCCCGCCAACTTCTTTCCAGTTGGTTATCTTACCCGTAAAGATATCGATAAGCTGTTGCTGTGTTAAACTATCAACTGTAACATCTTTGTTTACAACTACAGCAAAACCTACCTTTGCAACCTGATGGTCAACTAATTGTTTTGCAATATTGGGATCTAATTTTTCTTCAGCAAAAATATCAGAATTTCCTATATCAATTGCACCTTGAGCAACCTGAGTCAAACCAGTACCGCTTCCTCCACCTTGTACAGTAATCGAAACATTAGGATATTTTTCCATGAATAGTTTGGCTGCCTGTTCTACTAAAGGCTGTAGGGCTGTAGAACCTGCAATCGTTATGTTACCTGAAAGCTGTTCTTGAGCTGACCCCTGAGAAGGAGTTTGATTCCCTTGGCTTTGAGAGCTTGTCCCGCCGCCACATGCGGAGAGGGCAAAAAGGCTCGCTACCAATAAAACTACAATAAATATTTTTGCAAAATTTCTGTGTAACATCAGAGCACCTCCAAATTTTTAGTTTCCCCACAAACTAATTGTATCAACCTAGTGTAAAGTCTATATTAAGCTAATGTTAAGTTTTTGTTAAAAATGTCTTCTCTTTATTATGATTATCTCCCTTTCCCTTTTACAAAATACAAATCAGTTATTTTACTTCCTTATCAAATCCCTCTTCTCAAACTTTATCGTAAATTTCGTCCCTTTCCCGACTTCGCTATCAACGCTTATTTCCCCCTTCATGGATTCAACAATGTGTTTGACAATCGCAAGTCCAAGACCAGTACCTCCAAGTTTTCTTGAGCGACTCTTGTCCACCCTGTAAAATCTTTCAAAAAGTCTTGGAATCTTGTCTTTAGGTATCCCGATTCCATTATCCTCAATTTCTATGATTATTTTCTCTTGATCTGATGCAGTCTTCACTTTGACAAAACCACCTTCTTGAGTGTATTTTATCCCATTATCTATAAGATTTATCATCATTTGGTGGAATCTATCTCTATTCGTAATTATAATTAAATCTTTGCAGTTTAAATCTTTTTTCAGCGTTATATTCTTATCTTTTGCCGCTTTTTCCATTATATAAATTATATTTTCTATCTCCTTATCAAGTTCAATTTCTTCCAAAGGATAACCATCTTTTACATTCTCAATCTCTGAAAGAGTCAAAATATCATTTATAAGTCTTGTAAGTCGTTCTGCTTCAAAATCGATGATGTCTAAAAATCTTTCTCTGGCCTTTGGATCTTCAATTGCACCATTTCTAAGAGTTTCAATAAATCCCCTTATTGAAGTAAGAGGAGTTCTAAGCTCATGAGAAACATTTGCTACAAATTCACTTCGTATCTTTTCAAGTCTCCTCATTTCAGTTATATCATCGATGACCAATACAAAACCTAAATTCACATGGGAAATTGGATGTAAGATAGGACTTATATAGACTCTCAGGTGTTTATTAAAAACATTAATTTCAAGACTTTTATAAGAAAAGGCCTTTTCTTTCCTTAACGTTTCAAATACTTCATACAATTTACTGCTTCTTATAACTTCAAAAACAGGTCTTCCTACTAAATCTCTCTCCTTTACTCCCAAAATCTTCTTCGCAGAATCGTTTATCGTCAATATCCTTTCGGCATTGTCAAAGGCTATGACTCCATTGGCAATGCTTTTTAAAATAGCTTCTAAAGTAGCATTTCTATCGTTCAATTCTTCAATAGTTTCTTTTAATTTATAAGACATTGAAGTTACAGCAATATAAAGTTCTCGTACTTCGTCTACAGAATTGTCTTTTATGCCATAACGGTATATGCCATTGGCAATATCTCTGGTCAAATCTGTAATTTCCTGAATTGGAACAATTATGCGTTGTAAAAATTTGTAACTCAAAGCGGCAGAAATTAAAAGGGCAAACGCCATGCCTATTAAGAGAGTATTAATAGGAACTTTATTCCAAAAAAATAAAGTCAAGGTCAAAAAACCTGCTAAATTTATAAAAAACAACTTATAATAAGCCCTTTTAAGCATTTTTTTCACCTTTATCTTCCTCTAAATCTTTCAACTTATAACCTATACCTCTGACAGTTTCAATATAGGCAGGAGCCTTGTCGTCATCCTCTATTTTCTTCCTTAGATGTCTTATATGAACGTCCACAGTCCTTGTCTCCCCAGCGTATTCATATCCCCACACCTTGTCCAATAAATAGTCCCTTGTTAGCACTTTACCTTTATTTTGCGAAAGAAGCTTAAGAAGTTCAAACTCTTTAAGAGTAAGGTCAAGAGGTTTTCCCCTTTTATACACCGTATGCTTCCCAGTATCAATAACTATATCTCCAAATTTTATTATTTCCTCTTTTCCTTCATCGCCCTGTTGTGTTCGCCGAAGAACAGCCTTTACTCTAGCTAAAAGCTCTCTCACGCTAAAAGGCTTAGTAATATAATCATCGGCTCCCAACTCTAACCCCAATACCTTATCAAACTCCTCACTTCTTGCTGTAAGCATTATTATCGGAATGTTTTTAGTATCCTCATTATTTTTTAAAATCTTACATATCTCGAGTCCATCCATATCTGGTAACATCAAATCCAGTATGACAAGGTCAGGCTTTTCATCCAAAGCCTTTTCTAGACCTTCTTTACCATTTTCCGAAGCCATTACTTTATATCCTGCTGCTTCTAAATTGTACCTTAAAAGCTCTAAAATGTGGACCTCATCTTCTATAATAAGTACAGTATAAGGCATTTTTACCCCTCCAAACAGGCTCTACTCCTTCGTTTTTTTCTCTTCATTCTCTTTAAGGAGTTTTTTCAGCTCATCCATAAAAGTATTTATATCCTTAAATTGCCTGTAAACAGAAGCAAATCTCACATAAGCTACTTCATCTACGCTTTTTAACTTTTCCATTACCATTTCTCCAATCTCCTCAGAGGTAATTTCTCTCACCATCGAATTTACTATTTTCCTGTCAATTTCATCCGTAATTTCCTCTAATACCTTCATAGGAACAGGCCTTTTTTCACAAGCTTTTATCATTCCTCTCAATATCTTTTCTTTATCATAAAGCTCTCGACGGTTATCTTTTTTTATCACAAGTATGGGCAGCTGTTCCACCTTTTCATAGGTAGTAAATCTTTTCCCACATTTAAGACATTCTCTTCTTCTTCTTATGGCAGTATTATCCTCGGTAGGCCTCGAATCTATCACTTTCGAATCGGGATAGCCGCAATACGGGCACTTCATGACTTTACCTCCAAAATCATCGTTTAATAAAATTATAATAAACTTAAGTTTATTAGTCAAACTTAACTGCTGATACTTCTGAAATCAACTAGTATGACATCTGCGCCTATTTTTTTTATAGCACTCCATGGAAGGTATATTTCTGGTTCCTTGCTAAAAAGTCTAAAAAAACCCGTTTCTTTTGGAAGAATTATACCCTCTATCTTGCCTTCCTCTAAATTTACATCTATATCAATTATGTTACCTAATTTTTCACCAGTATTTATATCTATTATTTCTTTATCCCTTAATTCAGAAGCCTTTATCATCTTTCCTTCCCCCTTCTATTTCCCTTTCTTCAACATTATATGAAAAAATCTAGCTTATCATGACAGATAAGCTAGATATACTTCCTCATATGATTTAACGCCGCTTTTTCCAGACGAGAAACTTGTGCCTGAGATATACCTATCTCTTTTGCAACTTCCATCTGGGTTTTACCTTCAAAGAACCTCATTGTAAGTATCATTTTTTCTCTCTCATTCAACTTTTCTAACGCTTCTTTTAAAGCAATTTTTTCAAGCCATACTTCGTCTACGTTTTTATCATCACTCACTTGATCCATGACATATATAGCATCTCCACCATCGTGGTATATCGGCTCAAACAGAGAAACTGGCTCTTGTATCGCATCTAACGCCATCACAACTTCTTCACTTGGAAGGTCTAATTCTTTTGCGATTTCACCTACCGTAGGTTCTTTTGAGTTTTCTGAAACAAGTTTATCCCTTACCTGAAGAGCCTTATAGGCGATATCTCTCAAAGACCTGCTGACCCTTATAGGAGTATTGTCCCTTAGATACCTTCTTATCTCGCCTATTATCATAGGAACAGCATAAGTAGAGAACTTAACGTTTTGATTCAAGTCGAAATTATCTATAGCCTTGATAAGCCCTATACAACCTACCTGGAAAAGGTCATCCACTGACTCGCCTCTGTTGTTAAACCTCTGTATCACACTTAATACAAGTCTCAAATTGCTGTTTATAAATTCCTCTCTCGCCTTCTTATCTCCGTTTTTCATCCTTATGAGAAGTTCTCTTTGCTTGGAAGGTCTTAAAACAGGCAATTTTGAAGTATTAACTCCAGATATTTCCACTTTATTGTTGTTAGCCATATCCAACCCTGCCTCCAACCTTTGAGCTCATTTACAGTATTGCCGACAGGGTTAGGAAATATACTGTAAAATTATACTAATTTATTCATTTCTTTCTTCAATCTTTTCAAAATTTTCTTTTCAAGCCTCGAAATGTAGGATTGAGAAATTCCTAACATATCTGCCACTTCTTTTTGTGTTTTTTCTGCACCACCCTCCAGTCCAAACCTCAATCTAATGATTTTTTTTTCTCTTTCTGGGAGCTTTTTTAGAGCAGAAGTTAAAAGTTCTCTTTCGACCTCATCTTCAATGTACTTATAGACCGTTTCATTATCGGTACCCAAAATATCTGAAAGTAAGAGTTCATTTCCATCCCAGTCGACATTTAATGGTTCGTCAAAAGAAACTTCTAGCCTTGTTTTGTTATTTCTTCGTAAATACATCAAAATCTCATTCTCAATGCAGCGAGATGCATACGTTGCTAATTTAATTTTTTTCTTGGGATTAAAAGTATTAATAGCTTTTATTAGTCCTATCGTCCCAATTGAAATCAAATCCTCAATTCCCACTCCTGTATTTTCAAATTTTTTTGCAATATAAACCACCAATCTTAGATTTCTCTCGATTAGAATGCTTTTTGCTTCATTATCCCCTTTTTCCATCTTCGAAATAAGGTAACTTTCTTCTTCTAACGAGAGAGGAGGCGGCAGTGCTTCACTTCCTCCTATATAATATATCTCCTCTGCAAGGTCTAAAAAATCTAGAATTTTTTTCCAAATAAGTAATAGTTCCAACCTCAATTTAGTTTTAAACTTCATAGATAACCCCCCGTCAATCTATGATTTCTGGATTTAAAAGCGCAAATTCCATATCATTGGAGGAGATGCCTAAGATCACGTCTTTGACTTCTTTACCGTTAATCATAACTCTATCAGGTCTTATTCCTATCATCAATCCCTTTGAACCTATACCAGAAAACGGTATTATTACTAATCTGGAATACCATCTATCATCTTGAGCCATCCAATTCATTTCTCTTATAAACTCCATATCGCCTTTTTTTAAAATTTTTATAAGCTCCCCGGGCAAAAACTTTTCTAACAAAACATAAGGCACAACTATTACTGGAAAATTAAAGAAGGGATCCGTAAGCCTGTTCCCGGTATCCAAAAAACCTGGAACTTCTGCTTTCTCTCCAAACATCTCTATTAAAATTTCGTACCTTCCTTTATCTTCTTTCGTCTTCTTTACTGCATAATCCCAGCTGATAAAAAGGAGAATGACTGTAACCCCAATTCCTGCTATAAAAGCACTCGTCTTCCACTTGACAATGTATAAAAATGCCAAAATTGCTCCCCCTATGGTGAAGGATACTAGATAAAAAACCGCCAATATTCTAAAAAATTCTTTTAATGTTTCAGGATTAAATGCCATATATATTATTAAGAGAGATAATAAAATCTTGGCTAAAAACTCTTTAAAAAAGTTATAAGGAGCTAAAAAGAAAATCAGAACATATATTGTACCTATTAAGGCACCCAAAAATAATTTAAGGGGAGATGAATATTTTTTAGAAAATCTCTGTGTAAGAAAAAGAATTATATAATTGATAAACAGATTTTCTAAAAAGAGAACATCAAGATACATTAAGAGTTCCTCCCGGGGGACATTCTTGGCCCTTATACAATCTATATTCACTTTTTTTAGTTTTATTACTAAATTATATATTACAATGCATTCAAAATTTGTAATATACTGTAACAAAAAATGAAAAAGTTTTTGTAGAAATTTTGCAAAAAAAATCTGCAAAGTCACCTTTGCAGATTATCGCTTGCCACGCCTTAAAAACGTAGGAATATCTAAATTATCCTCAAGAATATCTTCAAATTTTACATCTATCCCTTTGGCCTCTTTCTTTTTTGTTTCTTCTTTCATTTTATTGTTTCTCTCGAAACCGGTCGCAATTACTGTAATTCGAATTTGATCCTCCAATGCTTCATCTATCACAGCACCAAATATTATGTTGGCATCAGGATCCGCCGCCTCATAAATGAAATTCGCTGCTTCGTTTACCTCAAAGATCGTCAAATTAGGACCTCCAGCAATATTGAGTAAAATCCCTTTAGAACCTTCAATAGAGGTTTCTAGCAAAGGACTATGTATAGCCTGCTTAGCTGCTTCTGTAGCTTTATTTTCTCCAGAAGCCATTCCTATCCCCATATGAGCAAGCCCCGTGTTAACCATTATGGTCTTAACATCAGCAAAATCGACGTTTACAAGGCCAGGAACAGCTATTAGATCAGAAATACCCTGAACTCCCT
Source organism: Caldanaerobacter sp. (assembly GCF_049701115.1). Lineage (NCBI taxonomy): Bacteria > Bacillati > Bacillota > Clostridia > Thermoanaerobacterales > Thermoanaerobacteraceae > Caldanaerobacter > Caldanaerobacter sp. The sequence continues at coordinate 26,340 of NZ_JBNATX010000007.1, forward strand.
GCCTTAAAACATCGTCTGCCAGTTTAAAAGCATCTATCATGGAAGTTTTCTTCTCTACCACTTGCAGCAACCTGTCATTAGGAATGGTAATTAGCGCATCAACGTATTTTTTAAGGTCCTCTATCCCCATCTCTGCTTGTGCCATTCTCTTCCTTCCTTCGAAAGTAAAAGGTTTAGTGACAACTCCCACTGTTAGAATTCCCAGCTCTTTTGCAATCTCTGCTACAACTGGAGCAGCACCCGTGCCTGTACCACCGCCCATACCGGCTGTTATAAATATCATATCGGCTCCCTTTATTACCCTTTCAATCTCTTCTCTTGACTCTTCAGCAGCTTTTTTGCCAATCTCTGGATTCGCACCTGCCCCTAAGCCTTTTGTCAGTTTTTCTCCTATTTGTATCTTAGTCTCAGCTTTTGAAAGATAAAGGGCCTGCTTGTCTGTATTAATAGCTATGAATTCTACACCTTTAACCCCCGCTTCAATCATGCGGTTTACGGCATTTCCTCCTCCACCGCCAACCCCTATAACTTTAATAGCTGCAAATTGTTGTACATCAGTCTCCAATCCAATCACATAAAACCCTCCTCTTATGCCCAAAAGTCACTAAAAATTTCTTTCAGCTTGTCTAAAAAGCGATAATTTTTCTTTTCCTTTTTATCAGCAGGTCCAGCTTGATACATGAATCTCTTATTGTTATATACATATTTTACCACTCCAACCCCTGCTGAGTAAATAGGGGTAGCTACTCCAATATTTTGAGGTGAACCAATCCTCACATTCCTGTCAAAAATTTTTTGAGCAAGCTCCACACTTCCCTTAAGAAAGGAAATACCGCCTCCTGTAATTACCACATTTGTCACAATATCCTCCAAAACTCCAGCCTCTTCTAATCTCTCATACACAAGGGTCAAAATTTCCGACACCCTCGCTTCTATAATATCAGCGATTTCGTTTATATCAGTCGTAGCTTTTGCTTTACCTGCAAGGCTGGCAATTTTTATGGGCTCTAATCGGTCTGGATCGACTTTTTCTATAGTACCATATTTCTTCTTTATATTTTCGGCTTCTTCAAAAGAAATCTTTAATCCCACAGAAAGGTCATTGGTTATGTGCCAACCCCCAACCGCTATCATAGAAGAATAGATGAGTCCTCCATTTTTAAACACAGATATGTCTGTTACTCCTGCACCAATATCTATAAGAGCAACTCCCAGTTCTTTTTCATCCTTTAGAAGAACTGCTTCTGATGTAGCAAGAGGTCCCACAATTATTCCATCTATATCCAACCCGGCTTTTCTCACACATTTTTCCATGTTCTGTATTGCGGTTACACTTCCTGTTACTACTGCTGCATCCACTTCAAGCCTTATTCCTGACATTCCCACTGGATCTTTGATTTCACCATAACCATCTACTAAATACTCCAGAGGAATCACATCTATAATTTGCTTATCTGATGGAAGGGCAATTATCTTAGCAGCCTGAAGTACCCTTTCCACATCCTGCTTTGTTATCTCTCTATCCTCTCTTGAAACTGCCACTACCCCATTATTACGATATATAGTAGTCAGTCCTCCATATATTTTTAGATATGCAGAGGAAACCTTTTTATTGGCCATTCTCTCGGCCTGTTCTACAGATTTTTGTATAGAATAGGCCGTTTCGTCTATATCAACTATAATTCCCTTTTTCACTCCAGTAGAGGGATAATAACCTATCCCTACTATGTGTAATTCTCCAGTCTTATCCCCTTCCCCAATGATCGTACATACTTTTGAAGTTCCAATATCCAAACCAACTATTAAATCTCCCATTTGAAATCCTCCTTAAAAACCCTCTACCTTCGCCGCATCCTGTCTATCAAATATCTTCTTATGTAAGCAAAATTTGAGAAAAGCCTGCTCCCAAACACAAAAACCGCCGCTAAGTAAATAGGAACTCCTAGCACATCTCCAATATAAGCCAGTCCTCCTGCCAGGATTATATTACCAAAAAAACCTGTCATAAAGATAAGATTATCGAATTTTTCTTCAAAACTCGCCCTAATACCGCCAAAAACCGAATCTAAAGCAGCTAAAATCGCTACAGAAAGATAAGGCGCATAGCTAAAAGGTATATTAAAAGGAAGGACAAATCCAATTATGAGTCCAATTAATAAACTTACAGCTATTACGTAAGCCATTATTTCTTCTCTCCCTCAACCAGTGGTTTTGCATACCTGAATTTTAACACTCCATCATATTTTTTTATCAGTATCTTATCCGATTTTTTTATGTTAACTTCTATGCCCCAAGTAGCGAGACTGTCTACAACCCCGCCTTTCAACTTCAAAGCTGCTTCCAGTGTGTCAGGGTCTCCTATAGCCTTTATAACATAAGGAGCAGCAAATCTTACAGAATTTACTACTACAGTAGGTCCAACACATCTGATTTCAGAGGTAGAAATAAGCCTTTGGTCGTTTAGAGAAATAGCTTCTGCTCCTGCAGCTCTCAATTCATTTACAATCCTCAATAAATCCTCATCATGAACTAAAAACAGATTAGGGTCCTGACCCGGTTGAACAGTTTGCTTGCTGTCATTCACCGTCACAATTACTCCCGGTCCCTCAAGATCTGTGAGTCCTGCCAAAGTCTTATATTTCTCAACATCATTCTTTAGCGCCTGAGTAATAACACTTGTTTTAGAAGCCGCATCTTCATAAGCGTTTATCTTATTTTCCAACTCGTTTATTTGCTTTATTAGGGCATCTTTTTCAGACTGGAGCTGTTTTAACTGCGTGGCAAGCTCTTCAGCCCTCTGAGCAGTTATCACTCCACCTTTTTTGACGATTTTAAATTGAGTAGAAAGCATCATCCCAAGGACAAGCGAAACCAAAGCAATCGAAAGATATATGCTAAAGCCCTTTCTCATATTTACCCCCATCCTCTATTGCACAAATATAGCACTTCCATCGCCGATTATTTCAATCTTCCCATTTCTATAACCTCTTTGAACTAGGTCCTTTAATATTAATTCGGCAAACTTAAAGGAATAATTAACATCCAAAGGATTTTTGAGTAAAATATTTATCCCCTGCTTTGTAGTAATCTCTACTTCATTTTGAGATATATATCTTATAGTATGAAAATTTTTCTTGTCATCTATTACTCCTAACAATTTACAGACAAGTGTATCGTTAAAGTTATCTCCTAATTTACGCCCCACCTCAAACTTTTCTACTTTTAATCCCTCGATGATCAAAAGGTCTGGAGAAAATCTACCTTTTTCTAGCACTACTCCTTCTCTGTCTATTTTTAAATATTCTTCTTTATATTTAATTTGAGCCATAGGTTGTCTTTCTTCTATAAAAATCTCCACACCATTCGGATATTTTACTTTTACTCGGCAGTTTCTCACATAAGGATTTTTTAAAAGAGCATCTTCCACTTGTTTTGTATTCACTTTGAATATGTTAATCCCTGTCCTAAGCCCCGACATGTCCTTAACATCATTATATGACAAAATTTGATTCCCTACAACTTTTATAGACTTTATTTTAAAATAATCTGTATGGAAAACCAAGCCGTAGCTAAAAATCAACAACATTAAAAGAAGAAAAAGCAATTTAAAAGTTCTTTTGTTCATAAGGCTCACCTGCTTGTACACTTATTGTATTATGTAAAACAGCGAAGCGCTGTTTTACATAATCCTCACAATATCAGCCCCTAATCCCCTTAAAGCTTTTTCTATATTTTCGTACCCTCTATCTATGTGCTCAGCTCCTTCGACCACCGTGGTACCTTCGGCTCCAAGTCCTGCTATTATAAGAGCTGCTCCTCCTCTTAAATCTTTTGCTACCACTTTAGCACCCATTAACTTTTCAACCCCCTTTACCACGGCTACTCTTCCTTCTACTTTTATATCTGCCCCCATCCTCACAAGTTCTTCTGTATATTTGAATCTATTATCAAAAATGGTCTCTGTTACAATTGACGTCCCCTCCGCGATGGACAAAGCAGAAACTATCTGGGGCTGCAAATCTGTAGGGAACCCTGGATAAGGCTGAGTCACTATCATATCTACGGCTTTAGGCCTTTTATCGCAGTTTATTTTTACATAATCATTGCCCGTCTTTAATATGCACCCCATCTCCTTAAGTTTGGAAATCAAAGGTTCTAAATGGTCCTTTAATGCCCTTACAACAGTGATTTCACCTCTTGTCATAGCAGCAGCGCAAAGATATGTGCCTGCCACTATCCTGTCAGGAATGATGGAATATTCTACGTCGTTTAACTTCTTTACACCCTCTATAACAATGGTATTCGTACCAGCACCTTTAATCTTTGCTCCCATAGCATTAAGGAAATTCTGCAAATCTTCTATTTCAGGCTCTTTTGCTGCATTCCTTATGATAGTAATTCCTTCGGCTAAAACAGAGGCCATCATCAAGTTCTCTGTAGCGCCTACACTTGGAAGATCTAGATGAATTTCGCTTCCTTTAATTTTCTTTCCTTCACACTTTATATAACCGTAAGATTCATCGATTTTAACTCCTAATCTTTTTAATCCCTTAAGGTGAAGGTCAATAGGTCTATGCCCTATATCACATCCTCCTGGGAAACTTATGAAAGCCCTTTTGTTTCGCGCAATCAAAGCTCCTAAGAGAAAAATGGAAGACCTCATTGTGCGCATTAAATGATCAGGAATTTCACTATCTTTCACATCTTTCGCATCTACCACTATATCTTTCCCTTTAAAACTGACCTTGCACCCTATGTGTTCCAAAATTTCAATCATCGCTTCGACATCTTTTAACCTTGGCACATTGTGTATGACAGATATACCTTCATTTAAAATAGTAGCAGCAAGAATCGGCAAAATAGAATTCTTGGCCCCATGCACTTCTACTTCGCCATAAAGCCTCTTCCCTCCATTTATCTTGAATTTCCCCATCTTATCCCCCCTAAAAAATTCCGCTTACATCCTTATACTATGCATGGATAAGATGGGGTGTTACATACATTATTAAGTTAGGGATTTAACCAATTGATAGATTTGACGAGCTGCTTCAATTCTACCCAGCCTTTTAGATCTTTTTGACATCTCCTCAAGCAGAGCAGGGTCTTTTAATAGTTGTTCAATTCTTCTGGAGAGTTCTTGTACATTAAGGTCTTTTTCTAAAATTACCTGAGCTGCTCCTTCTTTTTCTAAAAGGCGTGCATTGTACTCTTGATGGTTATTGGCCACATAGGGCGATGGAACTAAAATAGCCGGAACCCCTATCGCAGTTATTTCCGAAAGAGTTATAGCTCCAGCTCTACAGACCAATAAATCCGCTGCAGCATATACAAAGTGCATTTCATGACTATAAGGAATAATCTTGGTAGAATCATCTAAAACTATCCCTTCTTTTTCAATTTTTTTCATCACTTTTTCATAATTAGCAGAACCAGTTATTATAAGAACTTGAAAATCTCTTTTATTTCTTAACAATTCTACCATCGTGGAATTGATTTTTTCTGCACCCCTACTGCCTCCCACAGAAACCACCAAAGGCTTAAACATAGAAAATCCCAGTATTTTTCTTGCCTCTTCTCTATTAACTCCCAAGATCTCCTCTCTTATAGGATTTCCTGTAACTATTACCTTCTTCGCCCTTTTAAAGTATTTAACAGAATCTTCAAAACTTACAGCTACAACATCAACAAAAGGAGATAATATTTTGTTAGTAAGCCCTGGAAAGACATTTTGTTCATGAATCAACGTGGGAATTCTTTTAAGTATTGCCGCCATTAAAACAGGCCCACATACATAACCTCCCGTACCTATTACAACATGGGGCTTAAATTCCCTCAAGATCTTCATAGCCTGGTTAAAACCAGAAAAAGCTTTGTACACCGTCTTTAAAGTATCAAACGATAGTTTTCTTCTAAAACCCTGCACTTCTATGGTTACAAGCCTAAATCCTTCTCTTGGAACCAGATCTACTTCTAGACCTTTTTTAGTGCCAACAAACAGTATTTCTGCATCCTTTTCATTTTTAAGAATCTCCTTCGCTATGGCAACAGCCGGGTAGATATGCCCTCCTGTGCCCCCTCCTGCAATCAGATATCTCAACCATATCAGCTCCTATCTAAATTTGCATATCTAGATATATTCAAAAGTATACCAACTCCAGCCATCATTATTAAAGTGGAAGTTCCTCCATAGCTAATAAAAGGCAACGATACTCCTGTCGGAGGCATTGATGAAGTCACAACCGCTACATTGATAAAAGCTTGAATTCCAATAAGACTTGTAATGCCTGTAGCCAGAAGGCAACCAAATAGATCAGGAGCCTTTGCTGCTACTCTTAGTCCTCTCAAGATTAAATACAAAAACATAAATAAAATTGTCACCGTGCCTACCAATCCAAGTTCTTCTCCAATTATGGAAAATATAAAGTCGTTATGAGGCATTGGAAGATACATAAGCTTTTGCCGGCTATTTCCAAGCCCTACACCAAAAAGGCCACCAGAACCCAAGGCATACAAAGACTGCACTATTTGGTAGCCAGACCTTTGAATATCCTGCCATGGATTAAGGAAGGTCATAACCCTCTCTCTCACATATTTAAAAGAAGAAATCACAAAAACTGCCCCAAAAAGCCCTGTACTAAACAAAATTCCCATATGAGAAGTTTTCGCTCCTGCAACAAAAAGCATCACAACAGCTACAATAAATATTATTCCTGCAGTACTAAAATTCGGTTGAAGCATTATAAGACCAAAAAATACCCCTGCCAGCCCCAAAACAGGAATTATTCCCTTTCTAAAGCTTGCCGCATATTCGGGATGTTTATCAAAGTATTTTGCCAAATATATTATTAAAGCGTATTTGGCAAGTTCAGAAGGCTGAAAAGAGAAATTACCTACTCCTATCCATCTCGTAGCGTTATACCTTTCAACCCCAATACCTGGAATCAGGACAAGAACTAATAACGCTATTGAAATTACAAGAATAGCTCCTGCCCATCTCCTAAACAACGAATAATCCATATTCATTGCAAATACCATGGCAAAGAAACCTAATATTGCCCACATGAGCTGCCTTTTTAGAAAATAGTACGGGTCGTTGTACATGTATTCAGCAGTGGCAGCGCTCGCACTAAAGACCATCACAACTCCTACTGCCACTAAAATCATGACCACAAGCAAAATTCCATAATCCACAGGGGGCTTTTTTTTCATTCCTTTACCTCCTCAAACCCAGAACAGCCTTTTTAAAGGCATTACCTCTCTCTTCGAAATTTTTAAACATATCCCAACTAGCGCAAGCAGGTGATAGAAGAACAGAATCCCCCTTTTCCGCTACTTCAAAAGCCTTATTAACAGCCTGCTCCATAGAATTTACTAAAAATATGTCTTCTTCGGGATAACCTTTTAAAAGCGCTGCTTCTTTTATCTTTTCGGCTGTCTGTCCCATTAGAATCAGTTTTTTCACCCGTTTATCAAAGGCTTTAACAAATTCTTCGAAGCTACTTCCTTTATCGTACCCTCCTGCAATTAGTACTATTGGAGTCTTAAGAGCCTGGATAGCTTTTATCGAAGCATCCGGATTAGTTCCCTTAGAATCGTTATAAAATCTTATCCCCTCTATCTCAGCCACAAATTCTATCCTATGCTCTACCCCTTTAAAAGTCTTGAGCGTGGTACTTATTACCTCAACATCAATCCCAGAAAGATAAGCTATTGATGAAGCCGCCAATGCATTTTCTAGATTATGCTCTCCAGGAATATATATTTCTTCTACTTTAATAACCTTCTTGTTTTCTATATAGAGAAAATCTCCTTTTACATAAGCTCCATATTTCAAAACCTTTTTCCTGCTAAAAGGGAAAACTTTGGCCCGTGCTTTCTCTTTTAAATTCCAAACCACAGTGTCATCACAATTTAACACAACATAATCTTCCTCCTTTTGATTCTCAAAGATTCTCCCTTTTATTCTAACATAATTTTCAAAAGTTTTATGTCTGTCAAGGTGATCGGGAGTTATGTTTATTATACAACTTATCCTGGGTCTGAACTCTTTTATAGTTTCAAGCTGAAAACTACTGATTTCTGCCACAATATAGTCATGAGGCATAGCTTCTAAAGCAGCATAAATCAGCGGATAACCTATATTTCCGGCAACATATACTTTTCTACCAGCATTTTTAAGCATTTCGCCTAATAAAGAAGTTGTGGTAGTCTTACCGTTAGTACCTGTTATTGCATAAATAGGAGCTTTTGACAATCTGTAAGCGAGCTCTACTTCTCCTATTATCTCAAGTCCCATCTCTTCTGCGGTTTTCGCTATTTCTGAATCTAACGGTATGCCCGGGCTTAAAACCACAAGCTCTATTCCTTCTAAAAATTCTTTCCTGAAATCGCCCAGTCTTATCTCTAAAGGCAACCCCTCTAACCTTTCTAAAACTTCTTTTAAAGCTGTTTCATCTCTTTTATCATAAGCTACCACTTTTGCTCCTAAATTGACAAGTACCTGACAAAGTGCTGTACCACTTACGCCTAGCCCTCCTACAAATATTTTTTTACCTTTGAGCTCCATATATCGCACTCCCTAACTTAAACTGTAAAAGGAAACAAACAAAGATAAAAGAGTCAATAGCCAAAAGCTATAAACTACCTTTTCCTCTTTCCACCCAGAAAGCTCAAAATGATGGTGTAAAGGACTCATCTTAAAAATTCTTTTTCCAAACAGTTTAAAAGAAAACACCTGCAAAATAACCGAAAGAGCCTCCAGTACATAAATCAACCCTAAAATAGGCAATATCAAGGGGAGTTTAGTAAGAAGCGCAACCGTCGCTATTGCTCCTCCAATTGCAAGAGAACCCGTATCCCCCATAAATACCTCTGCAGGATATCTATTATACCTTAAAAAGCCTATTAGCCCTCCCACTAAAGAAGCGCTGAAAATTCCATAAACTCCATTGTTTAGAAACAAACCAATCATTGCAAAAAAAGACATTACAATAGCAGACACACCAGCCGCCAATCCATCAAGTCCATCCGTTAGATTTACACTGTTGGCAGTCCCCACAATTATAAACAAAGCAAAAGGTACATAAAAATTCGCTAAATCAATTGAACTCTTGAAAAAGGGCACAATTATGTCTGTCCCTACGTTTTCTTTCACAAACCACGAGATTATGAAAGCAAGCAAAAACTGGCTCAATAGTTTTTCTCTCGCGCGAAGCCCCAAAGGCCTTTTAAAATAGACCTTTAGAAAATCATCTGCAAAACCTATAGAGCCAAATCCTAAAAAACCCAGTAGAAGTACAAAGAAATCTTTGTTCCAAGGTGAAATAAGTAGAGAAACTAATAGAGTGGATAGTATAAACATTACTCCCCCCATTGTTGGGGTACCTGATTTTTTTAAATGAGTTGAGGGTCCATCTTCCCTCACCTTTTGCCCCAATTTCAGCTTTCGCAAATAAGGAATAATAAATTTCCCTAAAGCAATTGTTACAATAAAGGATAACAAAGTTGCAAACATCATCTTTTGTAACATCTTACCTTATCCTCTCCTGGATTATTTTTTAAGTTCATTCAAAATCTCCTTCACTATTTCTCTCTCATCAAAAGGAATTACTTTATCTCCTATTACTTGATATGTCTCATGTCCTTTCCCTGCCAGTATTATTACATCATTTTTTTGAGCATTTAAAAGTGCATATCTTATTGCTTCTTTTCTATCCTCTATCACCACATACGGACAATTTGTCTTTTTTACTCCTTCTTCAATCTGCTTAATTATTTCTTTAGGATCTTCTGACCTGGGATTATCAGATGTTAAAATGCAAAAATCGGCATATTTGCCTGCAACCTCTCCCATTAGAGGCCTCTTTGTCTTATCCCTATCTCCTCCTGCCCCAAAAACCAGTATCTTCCTTCCCGCCTCATATTCCTTTAAGGCTTCCATTATATTTCTTATCCCATCTGGTGTATGGGCATAGTCAATAAATACATAAAAATCTCTTTCTGTATCAACAGGTTCAAACCTTCCTTTAACCGTCACATGACTTAATGCTTCTCTAACACTCCTTAGAGGAATCCCTAGGAAGTCCGCCACGGTAATGGCAGCCAAAGCATTGTATACGCTAAAGAGCCCTGGTATTTTTAGAGAAAAGTCCTCTTTCCTGTCCTGTATCTGGACCTTAAATTTGACTCCACTTAAACTGTTTTTTATCTCCTTTGCCATAACATATGCAAAATCTTTTATACCATAAGTTAACACTTTCCCTTTTGAACTTTCTATCATCATAGAAGCGTATTTGTCATCAATATTTATTACAGAGGCCTTTTTAGCCATCTTAAAGAGTTTACTTTTTGTCTTTGCATATTCTTCCATGTTTTCATGAAAATCAAGATGGTCTTGGGATAAATTAGTAAAAACTGCTATATCAAAATCACAAGAATCAACTCTATTTAGAGCCAGCGAATGAGAAGACACCTCCATTACTACATATTTGACTCCCTCATTTACCATTAGACTGAAAAGCTCCTGTAAGTCTAGAGATTCTGGAGTAGTATGAGTTGTAGGAATCACTTTGTCCCCTATCATATTCTGTATCGTTCCCACCAGTCCTACCTTGTTATTCTGCTGCTCTAAGATAGCTTTTAACATATAAGTTACAGAGGTCTTCCCGTTAGTACCCGTAATTCCTATCAAAGTTAGTTTACTGGTAGGATTGTTATAAAAATTAGAAGCAATTTTTGCCATGGCTGCTCTGGCATCATCAACCTTTACCACTGTGATACCCGGGTATTCTACTATATCCCTGTCGGTCACAACAGCCACAGCACCGTTTTTCACTGCCTCTTCTAAGTACAAGAGTCCATCCGTCTTAAATCCTTTTATCGCTATAAAAAGATACTTAGGTTTAGCCTTCCTTGAATCGTAACATACCCCACTTATATCCACATTGGGATTCCCTTTTATCTCGTGTTTTACCCCTTTTAATAGATCTATAAGTCTCATAATAGGCCTCCTCGCACCGATAATGACCAATTGCTATCATTAATAGTATAGCACAATTATCTATTTTGCATAGAGGTTACTTTAATTTTCCCTCGGCCTAAATTCGACTTCTACAACCTCGCCCTTTTTAACAAGTGTACCTTTCTCAGGTTTTTGGTTAACTGCAAATCCCGTTCCTTTTATTTTTATTTTCAAGCCAAGACTATTCAAAATTTCTGTAGCCTCTTTCACACTTTTCCCTTTTAAATCCGGTACTACTACCTCTTCATTTGGAGCTTCATCTAAATACAATACAATTTTAGTATTTTCTTCCACCAAAGCCCCTGGCTTTGGCATCTGATCGACCACAGAATCCCCATTGCCCTGCAAAATAAAATCAAGCTTCCTTTCAAGTATAATCTTTTCAGCCTCGTATAGCTTCATTTTTCTTACTTCTGGAACCATCACCATTTCACGTGTTGTCATCCCTTTCGGCTGGACCTCTAAATACTTTAAAGTATCCTCCAAAATGCTTTTAACAACAGGCGCTGCCAGTTGACTTCCAAAATGGGTTTCTGGATTATTGGGTTCATCTATGACAACCAGTACAATTACCCTTGGATCATCTGCCGGAGCAAATCCTACAAAAGAAGCCACATATTTCCCAGGCATATATTTTTCTGTTGTCCCTGTTTTACCTGCCACATCAAATCCTTCGATATAACCTGCCCTACCAGTGCCTTCCGCCACCACACTCTTTAGTATTTCCCTCATTGTAGCGGAAGTTTCCTCTGAAATAACCCTTCTTATGACTTTTGGTTTAAATTCTTTAACTATTTTCCCTTTTGCATCAACAACTGCCTTCACTATCTGAGGTTGCATCAATTTTCCTCCGTTAGCTATTGCAGCAACCGCTGTGATCATCTGAAGAGGTGTCACTGCTATACCCTGTCCAAAGGAATTAGTCGCTAGTTCCACAGGACCTACCCTCTCTTCAGGCATTACAAGTCCCGGCGCTTCTCCGGGAAGAAGAATACCTGTAGGCTTTCCAAATCCAAAATCTCTTATGTATTTATACAGCCTTTCAACTCCTAACCTCTGTCCTACGGTAACAAAAACCACATTGCAAGAATTCTGCACTCCTTTTACAAAATCTTCACTCCCGTGAGTAGCCCAGCAATTAATCCTGTGCCCCGCAACCGTGGTGTAACCCGGGCAATAAAATTGCTCGTGCAAGCTTACCACTTTTTCTTCTAATGCAGCAGCAGCAGTTATTGTTTTAAACACAGACCCCGGTTCATAGGAATCAGAAATTGCTTTATTTCGCCAACGCCTGTACCATTCTTCTTGAGAACCTTCAAAAGGATTATTTGGATCAAAATTAGGCCTATTAGCCAAAGCCAATATTTCTCCTGTTTTAGGGTCCATAACAATAGCAGATATACCTTTTGACGGTTTAGAATGTACCATCGCTTGATTTAAGGCTTTCTCGGTAAAATGTTGTATTGTCTCATCAATAGTTAAAATCACATTATATCCAGGAAAAGGTTCAAAATACTCCTCTTCTCCCTCTTCCACCTTTCTTCCTAGAGCATCTATGGGCATGGTAAACTTCCCAGGTACTCCTCTTAAAAAATTATCAAATACGAGCTCTACTCCGTCTAATCCCTGGTTATCAATCCCTGTAAAACCCAACACATGGGAGGCTAAAGAGCCTTCAGGATAGAATCTCTTCATGTCTTCTGAAATTATTACTCCATCTATATTAATCCTCAATAAAGACTTTGCTTTTTCCTCCTCTACTTGTTTTGCAATAACCACTTCCTGCAGATTCTTATTAGAGATTTTTTCTAAAATCTTTTTTTCATCAACTCCTACCACTTTTGCTAGAGTTTCTGCCACTACCTCTCTTTTAGAATCTGGAATTTCTTTTGGAATAACACTGATTTTATTTACACTAATGTTTTCAGCCAGAATCTTACCGTTTCTATCAAATATGTATCCTCTTTTGCCGTTTAATGACACATCCAACGTCCACTGAGGTAGCGCCATCTTTTGGTATTCTTCACCTTTTACCACCTGTATAAATAAAAGTCTTATAATAAGCCCAAACACAACAGCAAAAGATATAAACACTAAAAAAAGAAGCCTTTTTTTTATAGAAACCGTTGGATGTATCTAAAATCCCTCCTATCTATTAAACACCCCCAATAACCTCATGAAAAAGCTATCTGTTCTTTTCATGGTTTCAGAAACTTCATTCTTTGCCATATTCGGCACGTATTCCACTTTTACATACACAATTTGGTTCTTTTCAGGAACCTGCATTTTAAGCCTTTCTTTGGCGATCTCTTCGATTCTGGCAGGATTGCTCATCGAGGCAATTTCTGCTCTGAGCTGTTGATTAATGTTCTCCGTATATTGTATCTGTTTTTCTAACTTATCTATGGCAAGAGATTTTTCATATATAAGTGCATATCTATAAAGCACCAAAAGGCTTAAAGAGGCAATAATAGCTACTAAAACAAGATTTTTCAACTTGGCATTCTTTTTTGCTTTTTTCTCGGAACCTTTTTCATAAGAGGTATATGGGGGATATTGATAATTATAATCTTTTTGGGCTACTATCAATTTATTCTACCTCCATTTCTTTTAGAACTCACAGTTTCTCTGCCACCCTAAGTTTTGCACTTCTTGCCCTTGGATTCTCCTCCACTTCTTCCTTGGAAGGCAAAATAGGCTTTTTGGTTATAATTTTTATCATAGGCTCTTTACCACAAGTACAGGGTAAATCAGGAGGGCAGGTACAGGGATTTTCGAGTTTTTTAAAAGTATTTTTTACTATTCTGTCTTCCAAGGAGTGGAAAGTAATCACCGCTATCCTCCCTTTCCCCCTCAATACCTCTACCATATCTTCTAACGCTTTATCCAAGTCTTTAAGTTCCTCATTTACTTCTATCCTTATGGCTTGAAAAGTTCTCTTTGCCGGATGAGGTCCTTCTCTTCGAGCAGAAGCCGGAATAGCTTTCTTTATAATCTCCACCAGCTGAGAAGTAGTCTTTATATCTCCCTTCTTTCTCTCCTCCACTATAAACCTCGCTATACGGGAAGCCCATTTCTCTTCTCCATATTCCCTTATCACTCTTTCTAGCTCTTTCTCTGAATATTTGTTCACAACATCATAGGCAGAAAAAGGGGAGTTTTTGTCCATTCTCATATCAAGAGGAGCGTCCTTCATATAAGAAAAGCCCCTCTCCACTTCTTCCAGCTGGTAAGAGGAGACCCCCAAATCCAAAATAACACCATCAATCTTTTTGATGCCCAAACCTCTTAATATCTCTTTTATATTTTTAAAATTATCTTTAATGAAAATCACATTTTCATACATCTTTAGCCTTTCTTTAGCTGTCAAAATCGCTTCTTCATCTCTGTCAATTGCAATCAATTTTCCGGTGGTAAGCCTTTTTAATATCTCTTCCGAATGGCCTCCACCACCTAATGTTCCATCTACATATATTCCCTGTGGGTTTATATTTAAATTTTCTATAGCCTCTTTAAGAAGCACACTTTTATGAAGGTATTCCATAAGTCTCTACCTCAAATTCATATATTTAAGTTATCTCAAATTCATATATTGAAGTTATCTAAATGCTCTGCAATTTCCTCAAAAGATACATCTGTGGTATTTGAATACTCCTCCCAAACCTCTTTGCTCCAAATTTCTACCCTTGTCGATACTCCTATAAATATAACGTCCTTTTCTATTCTCGCATGTTCCCTCAAATGGGACGGTATAAGTATTCTTCCCTGTTTGTCCACCTCGCATTCAACGGCACCTGCAAGAAAAAATCTAGTAAAAGCTCTCGCATCTTTCTTGGTAAGAGGGAGCGTTTTTAGTTTTTCTTCTATATTTTTCCATTCATCCATTGAGTACACAAAAAGGCAGTTATCTAACCCTTTAGTGAGCACAAATTTTTCTCCTAATTCCTCTCTAAATTTTACAGGAATTATGACTCTTCCCTTCGAATCAATTGTGTGTTCGTATTGCCCCATTAACATGGCGCGTCCCCAACTTTCCTTTCACATTCTCCCACTTACCACCACTATTCACCACTTAATATGTTATTCTATATAAAATCAAAAAATCCTGCTAAATTTTTATAAAAAAATAAAAAAACAGGTCTTTAGACCTAGAAAAATCTAAAGACCTATTTAACAGGGTATATAATAGACATCGCACTGTTTTCTTCTTTTAAATGATTCTCAACCCTTTTTGCTACATCCTCAAAATTTATCTGATGTAAAACTTTTAAATATTCCATCAAATCTATATCCTTCATGTACAGGTTTATAAAACTATAAGCTATGCTCTCCACTGAATTAAAAGTCCTAAGAAATTTCCCAATGTACTTTTTCTTTATTCTTTCAAAGGTCTCTCTGTCCAAAAAGTTTTTTTCATTGAAAGCATTGATAATAATATCCCTAACTTTAAGCGGTTCTTTTGACTGCCCACCTATTATAGTGTATCCATAGTCTATCTCTCCTGAATAATCAAAGCCAAAAGTACTATCTACAAGACCTTCCTGATATAGTTTTTCGTAAAGTTCAGAACTTCTACCGACAGCCATTTCTAATCCTATCTGCACTTCTAAACTCTTTTTCAATAAATCCCTTCCACCAAAGCCCACATCTGTGTCCTTGAAAGCCAAATTAAAAAGAGGAATAGAAACTTGCATTTTTTGAATTACTTCCTTTTTAAAAACTGTAGCAGGTTCTTCAGGATAAATTCTTTTTATCTCCCCTTGTTTTTTTACTTGCCTTACATTTTCTTTTATGACCCTAAAAGTCTTATCGACATCGATATCCCCCACTGCAAATAAGACCATATTTTCGGGGTGATAAAAGGTGTAATAACATTTGTATAAGATATCCTTATCAATCCTTGAAATGGACTCGATGCTGCCCGCTATATCTTTTTTTACAGGATATACATGATACAAAGCTTCCAGAGCATTAAAATATACTCTCCAACTGGGGTCATCCTGATACATTCTTATCTCTTGAGCTATTATCCCTTTTTCTTTCTCAACATTTTCATCAGTAAAGTAAGGATTTTGTACAAAATTGAGGAGAAGCTTCAAGTTATCATAAAAATTTTCAGTACTAGAAAATAAATAAGCGGTAGTAGTAAAATTGGTATATGCATTGGCAGAAGCTCCAAGTTGTGAAAATTTTTCAAAAACGCTACCTTCTTCCTCCTCAAACATTTTATGTTCAAGAAAATGAGCTACACCATCGGGCACTTCAGTAACATAGTCATCTCCAGGGGCTATAAACTTACTGTCATTCGAACCAAACCTGGTTGCAAATATAGCAAACTGCTTTGTATATCCTTTCTTAGGCATCACATAAACTTTGAGCCCATTTTCAAGCTCTTCAAACAAAATCTTCTCTCTGACCTTTTCATCATAAACCTGCTGCACTGTTTATGCCTCCTTTTTATTCCTCATAAAGTAAACAGTATCCAATTTCACCTTTTTAGATACTTCCACCACGTCTTCTTTACTGACTTTCTCTATTTTCTTTATGAATTCCTCTATTCCTAAATTTGCCCCTGCTATCTTTTGGGAGAGATAGTAGTCTGCTTTTGAAGTTGCATTGTCTTTTATAGCATTCAGCGAAGTGTATAAGGACTTTTTAGCAGATTCAAATTCATAATCTGATATATTACCCTTTTCCATCTCTCCGACCTCTTTAAGGATTATATCAAGGGCTTTGCTGTAATTTTCTACTTCAATTCCTGAACTTATCACCATAAGTCCTTTAAACCTTTCTAAACGTGAATAAGCGTAATAGGCAAGGCTTGCTCTTTCTCTAACATTCATAAAAAGTTTAGAAAAAGGTCCTCCTCCTAAAACAGTATTATATACTAAGAGAGGATAATACTCTTCACTCCCTGGAGGTACATTTGTTCTGAAACCTAATGTAAGTTTACCTTGATTAACATCTAACTCTTCGGTTACATATTTTACTTCCTTCACTTCCTTCCTTACATCTGCAAGTGTAATATCTAAAATCCCCCTTCTCTGAAGATTAAAATATTTTTCAAAAACCTCCTCTGCATACCGTGGATTAATGTTCCCCACTACATATATATCTATCGGTAACGCATCTAAACACCTTTTGTAATACTCAAAAAGGTTTTTCTCATTTATTAGGTCAAGGTCCTCTTTTTTCCCCAGTTCAAAGATGGAGAAAGGTTCTCCTTTACACATTTCTTCATAACACCGATCAACCGCATATTTTGTTTTATCATTTATCCTCGAATCTATTAAATTCTTCTGAACCTCCTTTTCTTGTAAAACATATTCTTTAAAAAAAGCTCCATCCTGCGTAAAAGGTTTAAAAACCAGCTCGTGTAAAAATTCTATGCCTTTTTCAAATATATTTTCTCCCACATATTCTTCCTGTGGTAATTCCAACCTATATTGTTGAAAATGTATTTCCCCTTTTTTATACACAGACACGGACATAGTAGTTCCATAAAGGCTTTCTAAATATTTTACTATGTCTTTATAGGTTTTAAGAGAAGAAGTACCTCTTTTTAAAACAGAAGGAATAAGAGCATACCAAGTAGCTTCTTCCCCTAAGTTATTGCGCACATAGAGATTCACTGTGACTGTTTTAAATTTGTCCGTAACATCAAGGTATAGATTTATCCCATCACCTATTTTTTTATGTATAAGCTCCATCTAATCCACTCCTTCTAAAATAATCCAGATATTTTACTACAGGATAATTGTATCACAAATTTGATAATACATAAACCCGGGGAAGCCCCCAGGTTTTTACATGCCAGGTGTGATACGCTTAACTATTTCGGAAATTTGCTTAGCAAACTCCGACACCGGTCTTCCTTCAGAAATTCCCCTCGCTATATTGTCAATCCTTTTATAAAGGTCCGGGTCAGCAGTCACATACACTCTTGTTATAGACTTATCTGTATCTTTTACGGCTTTTTCTATTTTCTTCTTTACATCCTTTTCGTGAGTTCCCTGAACCTTTGCCTTCATGTCCACTCCTACAAGAGCAGTCGTACCTGATATGACGACAGTAGCCTTGTTGACTTCAGGAATTCTAGCCACACTTGTCGCAATCCTTGAAGCCCTCATGCTCTCTGTAGTTGGCTTTCTAACGGGCGCAGGTGCCGGAGTCGTAGGAGCTGTTGGCGCAGGTGTAGTATATCCCGGCGTTGGGGTAGTCTTTGATGGAGTCGGTGCTGGTCTTGTAGGAGCAGGCGTATATCTTGCTGGAGCGGGTTTTTTTGTAGCCGTCTTACACCCTGCCATCGAAGTCAAAATCATTATCCCTATCAACAAAATTGTTATTGCATTTCTTATTTTTTTCAATGCTATACACCTCCTCAAAATATATTTTTACACGTTTATGAGAAAGTATTATGCTAAATTATGGAAAATTATTAAAAACATTTGAAAAATTTTTATGAGTAATATATAATCCATATGTGTATGATTAATGGAGGGAGAATAAATGGAAATAGGAATTGTTGGTCTACCAAATGTAGGAAAAAGTACCCTTTTTAACGCAATAACGAAGGCTGGTGCAGAATGCGCCAATTACCCTTTTTGCACCATTGAGCCAAATGTAGGGATTGTATCTGTACCCGATGAAAGATTGGATTTTCTTGCTAAAATTGAAAATCCTCAAAAAGTAGTTCCTGCCACCATAAAATTTGTGGACATTGCAGGCCTTGTAAAAGGCGCAAGCAAAGGAGAAGGTTTAGGAAATAAATTTTTATCTCATATAAGAGAAGTAGACGCAATTTTAAACGTTGTGAGATGCTTTGAAGACAGCAACATAGTGCATGTGGAAGGGTCTATTGACCCCGTAAGAGATGTCGAGATTATAAACCTGGAGCTCATACTGGCTGATTTAGAAACTGTAGAAAGGCGAATGCAAAAAACTTCAAAACTTGCTAGAAACGATAAAAAAGCCGCCTTTGAACTTGAAGTTTTAGAAAAAATAAAAAATACACTGGAAGAGGGAAAGCCTGCAAGGACAATTCAGTTCAATGAAGAAGAAAAAGCCATAGCAAATCAGTTAATGCTTCTAACTTCAAAACCTGTGATGTACGTTGCAAACATATCAGAAGAGGACTTAATCTCTGGAGAAGAAAATCCACATGTAAAAAAACTGAGAGAATATGCATTAAAAGAAGGTTCAGAAGTTTTAGTGATAAGCGCAAAAATTGAAGAAGAACTAGCAGCTCTTCCTGATGAAGAAAGAAATGATCTTCTAAAAGAATACGGGCTCAAAGAGCCCGGGCTTAACAATATAATAAGGCACGGATATTCCCTTTTAGGTTTAATTACATTCTTCACTGCAGGTCCCAAAGAAGTACATGCCTGGACAATAAAAAGGGGAACTAAAGCTCCTCAAGCGGCTGGTAAAATCCACTCTGACTTCGAAAGAGGATTTATAAGAGCAGAAGTAATCTCTTTTGAAGATTTGGTCAAAGCAGGCTCACAGGCAGCAGCAAGAGAAATGGGGCTTTTAAGGCTTGAAGGCAAAGACTATGTCATGCAGGATGGAGATGTGGTAGTATTTAGGTTTAATGTATAATCTACTCCAGGCTTATTTCTACATGTTCTCCATCCTCTTCATCGTATACATCTACGATTTTCCCTGTTTCTCCTTCCTCTATAGCTTTTAAAAGGTCATTAAAATCTATGCCGTGTTCTTCTAATAAGTCACTGGGTGTAAATCTGCCCGCTATTCTCATGCCCCATGATAAAAGGCTGTAAGGTATAGATAAATTTACTTTCACTTTGTTAGTGTTCGTATCCGTCACCTTAATCTTCAACCATCTAAATCTTCTTGGAACCCTTTTAATCTCTCTTTCTTCTTCCATTTCTAAAGCTTTCAAAAGTTCAGCGGCTTCCTCCGCTGTTATTTTTTTCTCTTCAACCATTTTTAGAATTCTCAATCTTTCTTCCATACACCTCACCTCATTCCAAGGTAATGTCTCCATTTATTGAATTTATTTGAATTTCTACCTTCTTTTCTGCTTCTTTAAAATTTTTTGTACTCCCTTTTAAATAGTGCTTATTTTTTATAGTTTGAGAAACTCCTGGTAAATTTACACTACAATCTCCAGTTATAGTCTTTAATTTATAATTCACTCCTAGATTTTCATCTTCTAATCTCACTTTAACATCCCCGTTTATGGTATCTATTTTCACAAAAGCTTTCGGCAAATTCATTTTAATATTGTAAATAGAAATATCCCCATTTACCGTTGAAATATTTGCTTCCTCTAAATATACATGTTTTAAATTTACATCGCTATTAACGTTTTTTATGTTTACTTTTTTCATATTTAGATTCTCAGCAGAAATATCCCCATTTACAGATTCAAGTTTTACTTCCTCACATCTAACATCTGGCAGACATACCTCAATTTCCGCTTTTTTCAGAGTTCTATCGCTTACTATATTTAAACAATTTCCTTCATATTTTACATCTAAACCTCTTCCTCCACTTCTTACTGTATACTCCGCCTTTACTCGGATGTAATCATTATCCCAACTCTTCAAAACTACATCGCCATTTGCAACCATTATTCTTAAAGAAACATTCTCTTCAATATCTTTAAATTCAAATTCCTTCTCGAGTTTTTCCTCCTTACCTTTAAAGATAAAATCCAATATACCGTCAGCAATGCTATTCCCAAAATCTATTTTCTTCATTCCCTCAATTTTTTGTTCAACCTTATCAAGTTTTTCCTCTATTATTTCTTCTGGAAGATTTGGAAGAACAGTCACACTCTCTTTAAATTTGTCTAACAGGCTAAATTTACTTTCTTTTTGAAAATTCACTTTGTTTCTACCTTCTAAAGCGTCCAAAAGTATAGCAGCTTCCTCTGCAGTAATCTTACCTTCCTCCAGCATTCTCAATACCGCCATTTTTTCCTCTTCCATCAAACACCCTCCCTCATCCTTCTTTAAGAAGCTTTATAGCTTCATCTACAGTGATTTCCCCTTCTTCTAACTTCCTCAGCACCTCCTTCTTATCGACCACAGGTCTTCTTTCCACTTCATACCCTAATGCTGCAATCAAATTATCCAGTTTGTTCCTTATAGTCGGATATGACAGATTGAGTTCTTTTTCCATCTCTCTTATATTTCCTCTTGTCTTTATGAAAATCTCTAACAGCTCCCTCTGTTCTTTAGTGAGATAGCAAAATTTGCAAAGTTCAAATTGCCCTTCAATAGCAGTTCCACAGTGAGAGCACTCTAATCTCGTAACCCTCATCTTTTCCCCGCACACAGGACAAATCCCTATCACTTCCCTCATAGGTTTCACCTCAAGTCATAAGCTTTGATTTCATTATAACACTTCCTTTAAAAATGTCAATATCAATTTTAATTTTTTTAATTTTATCTAGCTCAAAGTTTAATTTTTAAAAAACAAATTTGAGTCAGGTTGCAACCTGACTCAAATTTCTATTACTTCTTCTTCAAAATTGTCTATAAATTTTTGGTAATCCATCTTCTCTTCCGCTTCTAAAACTCTCTCCAGCTTAGGCTTTGTAGCAGGATGTTTTGGAACGAATATAGTACAGCAGTCCTCATAAGGCCTTATAGAAATTTCATAAGTGCCAATTTTCTGAGCTATATCAATTATTTCCCTCTTATCCATCCCAATCAAAGGTCTAAAAACAGGAAGTGAAACAGAAGAATTGGTTACATACAGGCTTTCAATGGTCTGGCTTGCCACCTGTCCAAGGCTTTCTCCCGTTATGAGGGCTAGAGAGCCATTCTTCTGAGCGATCTTTTCCGCTATTTTCATCATCATTCGTCTCATTATTATTGTCGTTAACCTAGCAGGGCATTTTTCGTAAATTTCAAGCTGCAAGTCAGTGAAGTGGACTACATGGAGTCGCATCCCCCTTCCATATTGAGAAAGCACTTTACACAGGTCCACAACTTTTTCCTTCGCCCTATCTGACGTGTACGGAGGACTGTGGAAATAAACAGCCTCTACTTCTACACCCCTTTTCATCATCATCCATGCCGCTACAGGGCTGTCAATCCCTCCCGAAAGAAGTACAATCGCTTTTCCATTAGTACCAAGTGGAAGACCTCCTGCCCCTTCAATAACCCCTGCATATAAAAAGGCTTTTTCCCTTATCTCTACATTAAGGAGCACATCAGGATTGTGTACATCCACTTTCATGTTTTTCACATTCTTCAAAACGGCTGCTCCTACTCTTCTGCTTATCTCCATGCTATTATAAGGAAAGGCCTTGTTGGGCCTTTTGGTTTCTACCTTGAAAGTTTTGCCCTGGTGACTTTTCATGAGATCTACAGCAGCTTTAAAAATTTCCTCAAGGTCAAGGTCAGCCTCTTTTGCCCTCGTTATCCCGACTATTCCAAAGACTTTTTTTAATCTTTCTATTGCCTCTTCAACATTTTTTTCGCACTCCACATAAATTCTTCCATGGGTTTTTTCAACTTTTACGCCATCAAAATCTCTTAAAGCGTATTTTATATTTTTTACAAGTGCATTTTCAAAAAAAGACCTGTTTTCCCCTTTCAATGCCAATTCTCCGTATTTTATGAGAAGTACGTCTTTCATTATTTTACCTCCGTTTAAATCTTCTTAAAAAGTCAACTTTTTTCTTCAAGATATCTACAGTGTAATCAATATCCTTTTCAGTATTAAAAATGCCAAGAGAAAATCGGATAGCACCCTCTAATAAATCACCTTTTAAACCTATCGCCTTCAATACATGGCTTTCTCCTCTCTTTTTAGAAGAACATGCAGAACCAGTAGATACGTAAATACCCTCTTCTTCTAAAGCGTGCAAAAGCACCTCTCCCCTGACTCCACGGAAAGAAACATTAAGTATATGCGGCGCGCCTTCTTCTACTTCAGGTCCATTCAAATGCACATCTTTTATTTCTGAGGAAATACCCTCCCACAAGCTCTTTTTTAACTCCATGAGTTTCTGAGAAACTTCTTCTAAACTTTCTTTGGCCAGTCTGCTAGCAACTCCAAATCCCACAATACCGGGCATATTTTCTGTGCCAGACCTTATGTTCTTTTCCTGCCCTCCTCCAAATATTATGGGGCTTATCCTCACTTCCTCCGATAAATATAGCGCCCCTACTCCTTTTGGACCGTGAATCTTATGCGCACTTAAAGACACCATGTCAAGCTTTTGTTTCTTTACGTCAATCTCTATCTTGCCAGCAGCTTGTACAGCATCTACGTGAAATAAAACGCCATTTCTCTTCGCTATACTTGCTATCTCCTCAATAGGCTCTATGGTACCTATTTCGTTATTTACTGCCATAATTGAGATGAGTATAGTCTTATCGTTAATAGCATTCTCAACATCCTCAGGATTAACCTTTCCCTTTTTGTCCACTTCAATGTAAGTAACTTTAAACCCACTTTCTTCTAAAAATTTAAGCACATTTAAAATTGAAGGATGTTCTATAGTAGAAGAAATTATGTGATTTCCTCTTTTCTTGAGGCTTCCTGCCACTCCTATGAGAGCAAGGTTATTAGACTCTGTCCCGCCAGAAGTGAATATAATGCCCTCTGGTCTGCCGCCTATAAGACACGCAACATTTTCTCTCGCTTCTTTTAAGAGCTTTTCTGCTTGATAACCCTTTCTGTGAAGAGAAGAAGGATTACCATATTCCTCTTCTAAAACTTCAAGCATTTTGTCTATAACTTCTTTTCTCACTTTTGTGGTAGCACTGTTGTCCAAATACACTTCCATAATCATCATCCCTTTATTTTGCAAATTTAACTAAAAGATTAATAATCCTTTGCACATCTTCATAAGTAGCCTTTCCATCCTCACTGGCAAGTATACAGTCTTTTGCATGCTCCTGTATTATTGACATGCCTACTTTTTCTAAAGATGCCTTTACCGCTGCAATTTGAAGTAAAATCTCCTCACAGCTTTTTTCCTCTTCCACCATTTTTTCTATTCCAGCTATATGACCTTTTATGGTCCTTAATCTCATTAATATATCATTTCTCAAATTGTCTACCACTTGCAACACACCTTTCAAAAGTTTGTTTTCCTATATTAACTTTGCCATAAAATTTGCAAACAGTCAATTGTTATGTAAAAAGCCAGCGAATCCGCTGGCAAATCAAGGATTTTGGTACATCTGTGGCGGCTCAAAGGTTGGGAAGGGTTTTTTGTAGAAAATGTCACAAACATCTGTAGCAAATTCCTCACAGGCTGCAGGAGTAGGACAGAATCCGTAAGAAGGTACTAGCAATTGAACATCTACTGCAGATTTTATTATGATCCAGACACCTATTATGACCTCTACAGTAGTAGTTACTCCTACATTCACTTTTCCATATAAACCTTCTCCCATTGCTTCATACTTCATTATAGCTATATTTGGATCAGGTACATAAAGCACGATGTCTTTACTAAAAGTAGTGATATTCCCCGGCAATGTCTGGGTTGTACCATCTGGGTAATTTATAACTACATCGTAAGTTACCTGGAAAGTTGCCTCAACCCTTGCAAAACCAGGTCTTTCGGTGATAGGTGTTATTACAAAGCCTGGCGGCTCTACAAGTGAAATCTTTATATTCGTTATCTCACCAAAGGTCGGCGTCAGAGTAGTTACAGTTGGAACAAAAGTGATTGGAGGTATATTATCTAGGCACAGCCTTTGAGAACAAGCATCGTATATTTTAGTGACTTCTATGCAGGCAATTTCCGTAGGCTCGGGAAGCTGCCCTGGTTGTACGGGGCCCGGCATTATTTCCTGCTGCCCCAATACTTTCCTTGTAAAAGCCATATTTTTTCCCCCTTTATTATTTGAAAAAACTTAGCCTTTTTCTACTACAATATACGCAGATAAAGGGGGATGTGTTACAATTGTCAAAATTCAAATTTCATTCCTGTATGAAGGGGTATAAACCTTTCGCCAAAAGTCTTGTATAATTCTACCTGTGCTTTAAACCCCGTACAGTGGCCTGCTGAAATAAGTTCTATGTCAAATTCTTTTAAAGCTTGTACCGTCTTTAAAATTCTTTCTGAAGAAGCATCAATTAAATGAAGCCCTCCAATTATAGCCAAAATTTTATTCTCTCCAGTAAGTTTTACAGCTCTTTTTGTTATGTTTACAATCCCAGCATGACTGCAACCTGACAATATAACAATTCCTTTTCCTTTTATACTAGCCACAAAAGATATGTCATCCTTCATTGCATCTTCCACAATTCTTCCATCTTCTGTTATAGTTTTTAGGGGAATGCCAACTTCTTCAAAGTCTGTAACCCGTTCAACTTCACCTGTGGTAATAACCCCTGGCATTATTTCTAGAGGATCTCTTGTCAAAAACAAACGTCCCCCATTCTCTTCTATCTTTTCTCTCATATCTTCCCTCATAACCCCTACATGCCTTATAAAAGGATCTGTTATAAAATTTAACCTAAAAATATCTGGATGAGCAATTACAGGAATCTCTTTTTTGCCAATTAATTTCAATACTTCAGCAACGCCTTGAGTGTGGTCATAATGACAATGAGTTAAAATGATAGCATCGATATCCTTAAAAGAAATACCAATTAACTCCATGTTATGGGCTATTGCTTGTATGTTTTGTCCTACGTCTATCAATATATTTTTCTTCTCCTTTCCATACACCTCTACAAAAAAGCAGACACCATGCTGCCCTAAAAATGGACTCTCATATAGCACAGAATCTTCCGCCAGAACCGTAATGACAAGCTTTTCTAACATAAGAGTTACACTCCCTTCAATATGTTAACTCTAATTATATCACAGTTTTTAAAGTATAAAAGAAGCGAGCCTAAAATACATGGCCCGCCATTCATTTAAAGATTTAAATAAGCATGGATACAGGATTTTCCAAAATTTTCTTTAGGTTGAGCAAAAACTTAGCAGCAGTAGCTCCATCAATCAGTCGATGGTCAAAAGAAAGACTGAGTTTCATTGTTTGCCGTATGACGATACTGTCTTCTATTACCACTGGTTCTTTGTATATTTTGTTAACTCCTAATATAGCACTTTCTGGAGGATTTATAATAGGAGTAAAGCTATCTATTTCATACATTCCCAGGTTAGTGATAGTAAAAGTACCACCTGTTATTTCATCAGGAGTTAGCTTGTTCTCTCTTGCTTTTTCACTTAGTTCTTTAATCTCTTTTGAAAGCTCTAATAAAGATTTATTTTCAGCATCCTTCACCACAGGAACTATTAATCCATCCTCTAATGCCACTGCAATTCCTAAGTTGATGTTAGGATTTTTAATTATTTCATCTCCTTCAATAGACCAATTTAAAACAGGATTTTTCTTTAATGCAATAACACAAGCTTTTGCAATCAAATCAGTATAGGTAAATTTATGTTCTCCAGATTTGTTTAAATTCTCTCTTAAATTAACAAGTTCTGTCACATCTACTTTGATGTCTTCCGTCACATGAGGAATCTCTGTCCAGCTTTTTTTCATTCTTTGGCTTATAGTCCTTCTCATAGTGTCCATCGGCACTCTTTCTGCTTTTTGGAGAATTTGTTCTTCTCTTAAAACTATTTCTTTTTCAGTTTTCTCTGGTAAAGTACCAATTTGCTTTTCAGAAATATATCTCTTTACATCTTCCTCTGTAATGCGGCCTCCTGGACCAGTTCCTGTAATCAGAGAAAGGTCAATATTGTGTTCTTTAGCCAATCTTTTAGCCACAGGAGTAGCTTTTATAAATTTCTCTTCTTTTTCTTCTCCTTTAGTTTCTTCTCTCCCTTCTGAACTTAATTCCAATTTTTCTCCTTCTTGTGCAATTATCCCTATAGGAGCTGCTACAGGAACCGTTTCCCCTTCTTGTACTAAAATTTTGGCCAAAATTCCATCTGCAGGTGCTTCCACTACATTAGTTATCTTATCCGTCGATATTTCTACTATTTCCTCTCCTTTTTTTACCTTTTCCCCTTCCCTCTTTAACCATCTATCTACTCTTCCTTCCGTCATAGTAAGCCCCAGTTTAGGCATTACGATGTTCACTGGCATTATTTTTCACTTCTTGCTAAACTCAAACCCACATCAGCATGATAAGAACTTCTAACCAACGGCCCAGAAGCTACATGCTTAAATCCTAATTTGTAACCTATCTCTTCATATCTTTTAAACTGTTCAGGCGTTACATATTCAGCTACTTCTATGTGCTTATGAGAAGGTCTTAAATACTGCCCTATGGTCATCATATCGCAATCAATATCTCTCAAATCCTTCATAACTTCTATTACTTCCTCTTCTGTTTCGCCCAGTCCCACCATAATACCTGATTTAGTAAGTATTAAAGGGTCCAGCTCTTTGACCTTTTTAAGGAGGTTTAAAGACCTAATGTAATCCGCTTTCGGCCTCACTCTTGAGTAAAGCCTCGGAACCGTCTCTACATTGTGATTTATTACATCAGGTTTTGCTTCCACAACAGTCCTGATTGCCTCTTCATTTCCCATAAAATCAGGCACAAGCACTTCAACAGTAACGCCTGGCAGCTTTTTTAGCTCATATATTGTCTTCGCAAAATGTGAAGCCCCACCGTCTGGCAAATCATCCCTTGTAACAGACGTAACTACCACATGCTTTAACCCCAACCTTCTAGCTGCTTCCGCCACTCTTCCCGGCTCTTCCTCATCAAGGGGCTGAGGATGCCCTTTTTCCACTGCACAAAATCTGCAGTTTCTAGTACATATGTTGCCCATTATCATAAAAGTTGCTGTTCTCCTTGCAAAGCACTCACCCATGTTTGGGCAGTTTGCACTTTGACATACGGTATTTAAGCCCATATTTTTCAGAAAAGCTTCCATCCTGTTTAAATCCTCACTTAAAATTCTCACTTTAAGCCATTCAGGCTTTCGCACTGTCAACCACCGCCAATCTAGTTAAATCAATCTCTTCAAATTTTATTTCGAACACTTCTTCAAACTTGTCCACAAGTCTGTCCATCACTTCTTCTATTTCAACTTCTATTCCAAGCTTTCTCATGGAAGTGACACCAAACTCTGTAATTCCACAAGCGTTAATAAGGCCAAAGTAAGACAGGTCAGTGTTAACATTTAAAGCTATTCCGTGCCAAGTTATCCACCTTTTAACAGCAATGCCTATTGCGCATATCTTTTCATTTCCAACCCACACACCCGTGTACTTTTCCTTGCGTCCGGCGATAATCCCGTATTCCCTCAGAAGCTTTATTACAGCTTCTTCTAAATTATGAACAAAAAGATGAACATCTTTCTGCCATTTTGCCAGGTTAAAAACGGGATAGGCTACCACCTGTCCAGGTCCGTGAAAAGTTATTTTTCCTCCTCTTTCCACTTTGTAAAGCTCCGCCTTTTCTTTTATGTAATCAATAGGTACCAGTAT
The DNA here is from genome assembly GCF_049701115.1 of Caldanaerobacter sp. Classification (NCBI taxonomy): domain Bacteria; kingdom Bacillati; phylum Bacillota; class Clostridia; order Thermoanaerobacterales; family Thermoanaerobacteraceae; genus Caldanaerobacter; species Caldanaerobacter sp. The sequence continues at coordinate 54,768 of NZ_JBNATX010000007.1, forward strand.
GTCTTTACCATATCCACCTGAAACACCTATGGTGTATACTGGCTTATGCTGAAGTAATATCAAAATACCGTCTGTTTCTTCTTTTTTAACTTTTTCAAAAGCCCTAAGCTGTATCTCTTTCCCTTCAAGATAAGGAACTACACCTAATTTTAATACTTCTCCTCTCCTCAAAACAATTCCCCCTATTTTAACCTTTGTTTATTGGCATCCCTAAAGCATCCTCCGCAGCCTCTTTTATGCTCTCAGAAAGCGTAGGATGAGCATGTATGCTATCTGCTAATTCCTCCAGCGTAAATTCCTCTTTTATAGCCAATACTCCTTCGTGTATTATCTCTGTAGCACCAGCTCCTATTATCTCCATACCGACTACTCTTCCATACCTTCCTTCTGCAATTATTTTCACAAACCCATCATTTTCCCCCATAGTCATAGCCCTTCCCAAAGCCGTGTACGGGAAAGTACCTATTTTCACTTCTCCATACTTTTCTCTCGCCTGCGATTCATTAAGGCCAACCCAAGCAATCTCTGGGTTTGTATAAAGGCAGTTAGGTACCACCGTCAGATCCGCTTCTTTTTCTTCCCCTGCTATGTTGTGAGCAGCTACAATTCCCTGATAAGAAGCCACATGTGCCAGTTGTATACTTCCCGTAACATCTCCAATAGCGTATATATTTTCTATGCTCGTCCTCATATGGGAATCCACTTTTATTCCTCTTCCGTTCATCTCGAGGTTTAAAGCATCGACCCCATTTACATTAGGCACTCTCCCCACCGAAACCAAAACAGCATCACATTCGACACTCTCTTGATTACCGTTTTCTGTATAAATTACTCTCAGACCTCTTTCTATTTTTTCTACTTTACTATTTAGATGAAGCTCTATCTTTTGCTTTTTCAATGCTTTTTCCATCACTCCAACTACATCTCTATCAAGCATTGGCAAAAGCTGAGGAAGCATCTCTATCATAATTACTTTGCTCCCCAAAGAAGCATAAATATTTGCAAATTCAAGTCCAATAATTCCTGCTCCAATTATCACTATTTTTTCAGGAATTTTTTCTAATTCCAAAGCTTTATCGCTTGTCATGACGCCTTCTAAGTCAATTCCCTCTATAGGGGGCAGAAATACCTTTGAACCAGTAGCAATTATAAAATTTTTTGCAGTGTACTTTGCTCCATTTACTTCAACAGTATTTTTATCAATAAACGTTCCTTTTCCATTTATAACATCAATATGGTGTAAGTTCATCAAATAACCTACCCCACCTACCAGTCGCTTTACTACCCTATCCTTTTTCTGGCGAAGCTTGGCAATATCCAAAGTGTACTCTGCAGTTATTCCAAAGTCTTTTGCCTCTTTTATGCGGGTTACAAGTTCTGCAGCGTGAGCATAAACCTTTGTAGGAATACACCCTCTATTAAGGCATGTACCTCCCAGAGAATCTTCTTCTACCAAAGCTACTTTTTTACCCAATTCACTTAATCTAATGGCTGCAGTATAACCTCCAGGTCCTCCACCTACTACTATTACATCATAATTCATCTCGTTTACCCTCCTAAGTTTTTTGTATCTCTTTATTATTTTCTACATTTTCCCCTAAATTCCTGCCTAGCATACATCATATTCTACATTAAAACTTTCTGGCATATATTTTACAAGAAGAAAGGGAGGTGAAGGAATGCATAAAATTCTTGTCAACTACGAACAAAATCTGAAATACCTTTATAAAAACATGGAAAAAATATTATTTATAAATGGCGAAAAAGAGGAAGAAATCGCTACAGATTGCAAAAGCAATTTTGACGCCTGCATTGATGATGAAGGCAGGTTAAACGTCATATATCTAAATTCACAAAATGAACTTATCCTTTTAACCTTGGTACAGGGTATCTGGAATAAGAAAATTCTTTACTCCCACAAAGAAAAGGACACTCATCTGGATAATTTTCATTTTTTTATAAAAAACAAAACAGTCCACATCTTCTATACTTCAACAAACCTCAAAAAACCTTACGAAACATTGCTTCTTCATCATAAATGGGACAAAAACTGGACTGGAGGGGCTATAACTCTAATAAAAGGGCCTGTCTCTTTCCCTTTTTATGAAGTTCATGCAGAAGATGAAAAAAATATCCACCTCCTTTATACCACCTCTGAAAAAGGAAAAATGCAACTTTTTTATATGTTTTATTCGAATAATTCCTGGTCTCCCAAAAGTTTGATATCAGAATCGGAAAAAATCTTTTATCCTTCTCTTGTTATAGATGATGAAAAAAACCTTCACTTCCTATGGGGAGAAGAAGACATAATACAGGAAATAAAGTATAGAAAAAAAACTCCTGGAAGCTGGCCTAAAGGAAGTTTTACGCCTCCTTTCACTCTTTCTTATTCCGTAGGAATTGATGCCCTTCACCTCATAGGTATAGAAAAAAATCTCTGGGGAATCTATATGCAAAAAGGAGAATTTTTTGCTTTTATATCTTCAGATAATGGAAATAGTTGGTCTAAACCTTTTAAACTTGCCTTTGGTAAAGAGGAAATAGAGGTCTTTAAATTAAAGGCCCCTATTGAAAAGGTACGGTCAAATTATCTTCTTATAAGCAAAGAAAAAAAAGCTATACCCTTTGAATATCCTCTAAAAAAGGAAATGGAAGACAAAATCAATAATTATTTCACTTTCTACATAAAGGAAGTTCAAGAATATTTAAACTTACTTATAAAAAAACTGCAGAACCTAAAAGAAGAAAAGAAATTGTTAGAAGAAGAAATAAATAGAAAAAATCTTGAACTGACTACTAAAAATAAAATCATATTTGAGCTAGAGGAAAGTATCCAATCATTAAGGGAAGAAAAAACAAGACTTTCAGTAAAAATTAACGACTATAACACTTTGCTTAACAACCTAATAAAAGAAAACAAGAATTTAAAAAAAGAAAATGATGATTTGAAAAATAGAATAGTAATATTGGCATCCAGACTTGATAACATAAAGAATGCCCCTCCTTTGCAGAAAATAAAAAACCTCTTCAGAAAAGAAGAGGACTAAAAACCGCTACACAATTTTAACTATTTTATACCCCGCGGGTATTTTTTCTACTTCGTATATTCCTTTGTATGGAACATTAATTCTCTGCAATAAATTTTGCACCAATTTTAAAGACTCAAGTCCAAATTTGAGAGAATGACTGCACCCTTCTGAGATACTTCTTGGTGTAGGAATAAATTCTGCAGCAATATTGTGCCTTTTTAATACTTTTTCTGCCATAAGCCCATGCTGATAGGAATAAAACACGATCAACCCGTATTTCACAAATACCACCTCAAAACCAGTATATTCTACACTCCCCTCTATTGATACAATATTCCTTCATGTCCATAAATTACTTGAAGGAATTTACAGCTTTCTGTAGAATATATTGATTTGAGGTGGTTAAAATGAATGCAAAATCAACAATAGCAATAGTTTTAGCAGCAATTTCACTTTTCTCTTTTAATTCTGCTTACGCTTCCATCTTTTACTCTTACGGCTATTTTTCAAAAAACAATTTAATAAGGCCTTCTGCTCTTATAATATTAAAACAGCCTGCCTCTCTAAATAAAAAAGCAGTTTCATATACACCATCTTTAAGTATCACAAATAATAACACAACAAATTCGAGCAGTACTCTACAAGTTCAAACAAATACATTGCTCTCACAAGAGGAAAAAACTTTAGTAGAATTGGTGAATAAAGAAAGAGAAAAAAACAACCTATTACCGTTACAGGTAGATGAAAATCTGTGCAAAATTGCTAGACTAAAAGCTATCGACATGCGGGACAACGACTACTTTTCTCACATTTCTCCTAACTACGGCTCTCCTTTTGACATGCTAAAAAAATTCGGAATAAATTATTATATGGCAGGTGAAAACATAGCCACAAATTCTAACGTGATAAAGGCTCATTACTCTTTGATGAACTCAGAGGGGCACAAGGCAAATATATTAAACTCCTATTACAATAAAATTGGCGTAGGAGTTGTTAAAAATAAAGAGGGCAATGAAATAATAATAGTAGAACTTTTTATAAAAGATTAATCCGGGGATTACCCGGATTAATCTTTTTCCATAAAGACTTTATAAGCCCTATAAGCCATGTACACATCCACTTTGGAAGAAAGTTCATAAGGTGCGTGCATACTTAAAAGAGCTACACCGCAGTCCAGCACTTCCATTCCGTAATTGGCTGCATATTGAGCGACAGTACCACCGCCTCCCATATCAACCTTCCCAAGTTCTCCCACCTGCCATATTACTCCATTTTCGTTGAAAAGCCTTCTCACCTTACCCACAAATTCCGCATTTGCATCATTAGCGCCTGCTTTGCCTCTTGAACCAGTGTACTTGGTTATACAAACTCCGTTTCCAAGATAAGCCGTGTTTTGTTTTTCACTCACTTCGGGATAGGTTGGGTCAAAAGCGGCATTTACATCTGCAGAAAGCATCTCAGAATTAGCCATAAGTCTCCTCAATTTTATATCAGTGCTACCTTCATATTTCTCTAGTATTTCTGCAATGACATTTTCAAAAAATCTCGACTGCAAACCTGTATTCCCCATGCTCCCTACTTCTTCTTTATCTGCAAATATAGCAACAGCAGTCCTTTCGGGAACACCTATCTCAAGGATAGCTTTCAGAGAAGTATAAGCAGAAACTCTATCATCCTGCCCGTAAGCTGCAATCATACTTCTGTCAAAACCTACATCTCTGGGCTTATAAGCAGGAACGAGCTCTAATTCGGCACTCAATAAATCTTCTTCCACTATGCCGTATTTTTCATTTAAGTATTTTAATATATTAGGTTTCACACTGACTTCCTCGGAAAGCGGCATGCTGCCAACTAAAGCATTTAAAGCTTCCCCTGTTACGGCTTCAGAAGCCTTTTTTTCCATCTGGTCCTTTCCCAAATGGGGTAATAAATCTGTTATGTAAAGTACAGGGTCTCCTTCATCCTCTCCTACTACTATATTTATCTTCTCGCCATTTGATTTTATAACCACACCGTGCAGTGCCAAAGGTATTGTCACCCATTGATACTTTTTTATGCCACCATAATAATGGGTTTTGAAAAGAGCTAATCCTCCTTCTTCATACAAAGGATTGGGCTTCAAATCTATTCGCGGAGAATCTATATGGGAAGCCACAGCTTTTATTCCTTTTTGCATGGATTCCTTTCCAATTACAGCAAGAACCACTGATTTCCCCTTGTTATTGTAATATACTTTACTCCCCGGCTTAAGATTAGTCACCTTTTCTATATCAATAAAACCATGTTCCTCCGCAATCTTAATTATCTTTTCAGCTGTTTCTCTCTCTGTCTTGCACTCAGTCATAAATTCTTTATAACCCTCTGCAAATTCAAAAACCCTTTTCTTTTCTTCTTCAGATATCCGAGTCCATGCGTTCACGTTTTTATACCCAAATCTTTTTTCAATTTCTTTTAAATCTTTTTCTTCCAATTATGATACCCCCCATTGCTCTTAAAATATTCACTATCTATAATATTATTCCCTTTTTGAATAAAAGTCAAATTTAGTATTGTAAAGGATTAACTCTGTAAAATAGCTTGATTTTTGAGCATATAGATAGCCGCTTGAGTTCTGTCCTTTACTCCCAGTTTACGGAAAATATTATAGACGTGATTTTTCACGGTCTTCTCACTTAAAAACAGTTTTCGAGCAATTTCTTTGTTACTGTAACCTTGTGAAACCAATCGCAATATCTCTATTTCACGGGGAGTAAGCTCTTTTTTCAAAAGGTCTTCATTATAATCCTCTATTTCTTTCATTAAGGAGGGATGGATGTAAACGCCTCCCCCATATATAGTCCGTATAGCTTTTATGAGGTCATCATATTCAGCATCTTTCAATATATAACCTTCTACCCCTAACTTTAAAGCCTCAACAATGTATTCTTTGTCATTGTAAATGGTGAGAAACAAAATTTTTGTAGGATGTTTTTCTGCTTTCAATTTTTTAGCTGCAGTTATGCCGTTCATGACAGGCATGTTTATATCCATCAAAATAATATCAGGAGAAAGGTCTCTGGCAAGTTTATAGGCTTCTTCTCCATTTGAGGCCTGTGATATCACCTTTATATCTTTCTCAAGCTCAATAAGCTGTACAAGGCCTTTCCTTATGAGAGCGTGGTCATCAGCCACTAGCAACCGAATCATCCTCTACCCCCCTTATAGGAATAGAAATGTAAATCTGAGTTCCTTTACCTTTGAAACTACTTATTTCGAATTTGCCTTTTAAAATTTCTACCCTTTCTCTCATTCCCATTAATCCATATCCCTGTCCAATTTTATCTTTTTCGAAACCTACACCATCGTCTTTTATGATTATACTCACATATTTCATTCCAAATTCAAACTTAATGGAGGCATTTTTGGCTTTAGAATGTTTTTTTATATTGGTTAAAGCTTCTTGTACCACTCTAAAACAAGTGAGCTCTATTTCCGGGCTTAACCTATAATAATCTGAAAATACCGTAAAATCAACATGTATACCTGTCTCTTCTTCAAAATTTTTTATGTACCTTGATAAAGCAGGTACAAGCCCCAAATCATCTAGCGATGAAGGTCTTAAGTCATATATTATTTTTCTAACCTCTTTCAAAGATTGCTGAACAATCTCCTTTAAATTCCTGAGCTCCAATTTTGCTTTTTCAACATCTTTGGTAATTAACTTTTCACAAAGTTCTGATTTTAAAAGGACATTTGCCATAGCCTGCGCAGGACCATCGTGTATTTCTCTCGCAATCCTTTTTCTCTCTTCTTCTTGAGCCTCGATAATTTTTACACTTAGAGCTTGCTTGTCTTTGAGCTGCTCCAGCTGTAAGTTCATCGCCTTTAAATCCCCATTCAGATAATTCAAAGCTATATTTATCTGAGAAGATAATTTTTCAGCCTTTTCTATGATTGCACGTGTATCAAGAAGTTTTCTCTCCAGTTCATTTCTTTTTTCTATCAGCTCCTTTTCTTCCCTTCTCTTCAAAGCCAATTCTATCTGCGCCTCTTTTGCCTCCTCATATGCTTCTTTTATAGCCTGCTCCGAGAGGTGACCGAATTGTTTGCTCACCAAAGCCAATTTTAATCGACATTTTTTCTCCTTTTTCTCGCACATTTCTACTTCTTTTATCACATTTATCACTTGCACTTTCAGTTCTTCTAGTTGTGCTTCCAGCCTCCTGGCTTCTTCTTTTGCTTTTTCAAGGATTTCAAAAATTTGATTTTTGCTGTTTTCTATGACTTCTATAGTTTTTTCTACAATGTTTTCGAGTCTTTTTTGATAAAAAACCTCATTTTCCGGTCCCAAGACTCTCACCTCCCGAGCTCACTGTTTTAATAATTCGACAAAAAAGTAAAAAATCCTGCATTTTGATGAAAAAAATGCTAACATAGAAAACAGATAAATTATAAGGGCAGCGATTTTTATGAAAAGGTTATCAAAAAAAGGGATAAAAAATGGTGGAGACGAGGAGATTCGAACTCCCGACCCCCTGCTTGCAAGGCAGGTGCTCTCCCAACTGAGCTACGTCCCCACTTCACACGGTTTTTATTATACCAACTTCTTAAAAAAATTTCAATACTCATTTATTGATTTCTATCTTGGATTCTGGTGATTGCGGCACCGGAACGGTAAATTTGTCGCCTTTTACGTCCACATAACTTGCCGGTACATCTCCTACGATTATGCTTTCTGCAATAGGCATGTGAAGAGTAACCTCCACTTCGTCTGAGGCTAAAGGAGCAATTATCCTTATAGTGGTGCGTATGTCCAGATAGATTCTATGTCTAGTCTGATTTATCCCCGCAGGCTCAAAGTGAGAACTAAAATCTACATCTACTGCTCCCACAGGCAAAAGTCCTATTTTTATCTTTGGTCCTACATTAGCAAATAAATCACTAGAAAAAATCGATCCTAAAGGAATCCTGGCATATAAGGGTCCCATGTTCTTTAAATTTTCTTTGACTTCTTTTATGATTTTCGAAGCTAAAAGATTCATCTCTATTGTATTTGCCTGAAGCATAGAGACCTTTCCATTATTGTCAGTCCTCACATAAATAAGATCTTTATATTCTATACCTTTTAATACCCTCTCATTTATAGCATCATTTATCGTATTTACTGCTGCTTCTTTTGCAGAAGTCTCGCTTACAGCAATTATTGCCGGTTTTAATCTATATTCCGTAAAGTAATAGAAAAAGATTAGCAAAATAGTAATATAAGCTAAATATATGTAAAGGCCCTTAACTTTTCTGTAACCCCATTTCCTTCTTCTCAATAAAAACACCTCCCCTACATTTTATGTAGAG
>NZ_JBNATX010000008.1:0-60051 GCF_049701115.1 Caldanaerobacter sp.
CCTTAGTTTAGTCGCTTTGCAACTTACAAGCATTAACACAAAATGCCACTTAAATTAATACGGGTTTTGTCAACAAGCTGACCTATTGCTGATAAAATTAACAATAGAGTACTTTTATTTTAAAGAAAATTATGATATAATGAAAAAAAATTTTAGATGATAATTATTTGAGGAGAGGTGAAAATGAATTACACAATTTTAATTGGAGGAGAAGCAGGACAGGGTATTGACACAACTGCAAATCTTCTAGCAAAAATCTTGAAAAGGCACGGTTTTTATGTCTTTTCCAACAGTGATTATATGTCTAGAATTAGAGGGGGACATAATTTCATACAAGTAAGATTTTCAGACAAACCTTTACATTCTCATATCTCAAAAAACGACGTAATATTTGCGTTAAACAGAGAAACAATTGAAATTCACAGTAAAAATCTTACTAAAATCGGAATCATAATATGTGACAGAAACATCGATGTAGAGGATATAAAAGGAAAAATATTGGTGCTTCCACTTTTAGAAAAAGCAAAAGAATTAAAAAATCAAAGAGTATTTACAACAGTCGGATTAGGAGTTATCCTCAAGTATTTTTCTTTAGACATTTCGATAGGAGAAGAAGTAATCGTAGAAGAATTCAATAAAGAGGTTGCAGAAATTAATTTACAAGCCTTAAAGAAAGGATATGAATTGGTAAGCACAGAAATTTCTGTCGGTAAACTGGAAGATAAAAATATATTAATAAATGGAAATCAAGCGGTGGCTTTAGGAGCAATTGCTGCTGGATGCAAATTTTATTGCGGTTACCCAATGACACCTTCCACAGGAATACTGACTTTCATGTCCCAACATTCAAATGAAATGGGTATAGTAGTAGAACAAGTAGAAGACGAGGTGGCAGCTCTTAATATGGCATTGGGAGCCTCTTATGCTGGTGTCAGAGCTATGACTGGTTCCTCTGGTGGAGGGTTTGCTTTGATGGTAGAGGCTCTTAGTTTAGCTGGAATGATTGAGGTCCCTGTAGTGGTCATAGATGTACAAAGGCCCGCTCCTGCTACAGGTTTCCCTACCAGAACAGAACAGGCTGACCTACAATTCGTAATACATGCAGGACATGGCGAATTTACGAGAATGGTAATAGCTTTGAGAGATGTAGAAGATGCTTTTTATCAAACGGCAAGGGCTTTTAATATTGCCGAGAAATATCAAATCCCTGTATTACTTTTAAGCGACCAATATCTAGCGGATAGTTTAAAAACCATTGCTCCTTTTGACTTTGAGAAAATTTCTATAGAAAGATACATATCTGCAGAAGAAGTCATAACTGAAGAAGAATACAAAAGGTATAAAATAACAGAAACAGGTGTATCTCCCCGCATACTACCTGGAAAAATACCTGGACAGGTTGTTTTAGTAGACAGCGATGAACATGACGAAGAAGGCCACATAACTGAAAGTGCTGAAATAAGAAAGGCTATGGTAGAAAAAAGACTGAGAAAATTTGAATATCTCAAAGAAGAATTACAGGAACCTTGGTTTGTTGGAGAGGAAAATCCAGAAAACTTGGTGATAGGCTGGGGATCTACCTATGGGCCGATAAAAGAAGCTATTGAAACCCTTGTCGAGGAGGGCTTTTCGATAGGAGCTTTAATATTTGGGGACATATGGCCTTTACCTACTAATCGGCTTTTAGAATTTAGTAAAAAGGCCAAAAAAATAATAGATATCGAACAAAATGCTACCGGCCAATTAGAAAAACTCATAAGGCAGGAAACTCTCATGAAAGCTACTCATAAAATTCTAAAATACGACGGAAGACCTTTTAGCAGTGATGAAATATACAATAAGCTTAAGGAGGTTTTAACATGAAATACGAATATAAACTCTACGAGCCCTCATGGTGTCCCGGTTGCGGAAATTATATGATAAGAACAGCTTTAAAACAGGCACTAGAGGAATTAGGTCTTGAACCTCATGAAGCAGTCCTAGTCACAGGAATAGGCCAAGGCGCAAAAATGCCTCATTACATAAAAATAAATGGGTTTAATGGACTACATGGGCGTGCTATTCCTCCTGCTATTGGAATAAAATTAGCTAACAAAAACTTAAAAGTGATTGTAGAATCCGGCGATGGTGACACATACGGCGAAGGGGGTAATCATTTTATACATGTAATAAGGAGAAATATAGATATTGCACATTTTGTACATGATAATCAAATATATGGCTTGACAAAAGGACAAGCATCGCCAACAACTGCAAAAGGTCAAAGAACTTCCTTGCAATTCGATGGTGTAAAATTAGAACCTCTAAATCCTATAGCTTTAGCTTTAACAATGGGAGCTGGATTTGTAGCAAGGGGATTCTCTGGAGACATACCTCATCTTGTAAATTTGATGAAGGAAGCCATAACTTACAAAGGATATGCTCTTTTAGACATCCTCCAGCCCTGTGTTGTATGGAATAAAGTTAACACATATGCCTGGTATAAGGAAAGGGTTTACTACTTACCAGAAGATTACGATTATACAGACAAAGAAAAAGCTTTCAAAAAAGCTTTTGAATTTGGCAATAAAATCCCTATAGGAATAATTTACAAAGTAGAAAGAGAAACTTATGAAGACCAGTTTGACTTTATAAAAAATGGACCTCCTCTTGTAGATGTAGAATTAAATCCTAAAAATGCTAAAAAATTACTCAAACTTTTCCAGTAAAATTTTTAAAGAAAATAGGGTATGCTATATAAAGGCATACCCTATTTATTGCTCATTTTTTACTAAGGGCGCAGGTAATACAAAAGTCCTCTTAGCTAATTCTGAATCTAGCATGAATATAGGCTGCATGCTGTCACCTATCAATTCCAGCTTGTTTATTATCTTTTGGAAACTCTCCTCTTCTTCTACTTGTTCATTCACAAACCACTGCAAAAAAGCATTGGTTGCATGGTCTTTTTCTTCAATTGCTAAATCAACGAGCTTATGAATTCTCTGTGTTACACTTTTTTCATGCTCCAAAGCTTTCTTAAAAACATCTAAAATGCTCTTAAAATCCTCCTCCGGCTTTTCAATTGGATATAACTTTACTTTTCCTCCCATGCGGTATATGTATTCGTAAAAAATTCTCGCATGGGACAATTCTTCTTCCATTTGCACTTTAAAGAAATTTGCAAATCCCTCTAAATTTTTCTCTTGAAAATAATTCTCCATTGCTACATAAAGGTAGGCAGAGTAAATTTCGTAATTCAACTGTTTATTAAGCTCTTCCAACATTCTTTCACTCAACATAGTTTTAACTCCTTTCTTTTATTCTAGTCACTACTTTCCTCAAATCTCATGTTTCTCCTTTTATTTTACCATAAAAAATTAAAATTTACTACCTTTATCCTGTAGGTTTATCCCATGTCTCCGAGTTGGTACATAATTATAGCAGAAACTGCAATGGCTGCCGTTTCTGCCCTTAAAATCCTAGGCCCTAAAGTGACGGGTACAATTCCATTATTTATAGCCTTTTCAATTTCCCGCTGCGAAAAACCTCCCTCAGGACCTATGAATATTCCTATTTTCTTCGCATCCTCAACATCTTTTAGCACTTCTTTTAATCTTTTCTTCTCTTCTTTTTCGTAAGGGATTATCGCAAGCTCGCATTCCATTGCTTTTTCTATCGCTTCTTCAAAAGAGATAGGAGCAAAAATTTCGGGCATAATATTTCTTCCCGATTGTTTACAAGCTTCTTGGCTAATTTTTTTCCACCTTTCAACTTTTTTATCTATGTTAGCTCTCTTTATGTCTACAACAGAAAATTCACTTACAAAAGGTATAATCCTTCTTACTCCTATTTCCGTACATTTTTGAACTATAAGGTCCATCTTGTCAGCTTTGAGTATGCCTTGAAATAAAAAAACTTCCAGAGGACTTTCTGCCTTTGTCTCAACCTTTTCTTCTAAAAATAAAATAGCCCTCTCTTTTTCTATCTTCTCAATCCTTCCCAGATACTCCTCTTTCATATTAGATACCACAATTTTATCTCCAACCCTGTATCTCAACACGTGAATGAGATGGTGAAAATCCTTCCCCTCCACATAGGCAAAATTTCCCTTTATTTTTTCCTTCTCAACAAAGACCTTCTTCATCGTTTATCCCTTTTCTTTCATCAATATACTTATCCACTCTTTTTCTTCTTTCATATCAATCATTTCAAAGAATTCCTCCGCTCTTTTTTTCACTTCTTCAAATCTATCCCTAATGATACCACTTGCCAAAAATAACCCCCCTTCTTTAAGATGAACCAAAACATCAGGAATAAGCCTAATTATTGCATCTGCAATGATGTTAGCTACTATCACATCTGCCTTTCCTCTAAAATTTTTAAGTAGGTCGCTCTGGAAAATTTCTACATTTTCAAGTCCATTTAACTTTACATTTTCTCTCGCTATTTTAACCGCCATTTCATCTACATCAGCACCGTACACACGGGAAGCTCCTAATTTAGATGCAGCAATGGAAAGTATACCTGACCCACAGCCAACATCAAATACCACTGCTCCAGGTTTTATAATATCCTCCAAAAATTCTAAGCACATCTTTGTAGTCTCATGAGTGCCTGTGCCAAAAGCCATTCCCGGGTCAAGTTCTATGACTATTTCCCCTTCCTTAGGATTGTATTCCTCCCACAGAGGCCTTATGACAATCCTTTTTCCGACTTTTAAAGGTTTGTAATACTTCTTCCAGCTGTCCGCCCAGTCTTCTTCATTCACCTCAGAAACCTCTACCTTGATATTTCCAATGTCTATTCCAAAAGAGTTAAGCTCATAAATTCTCTCCTTTAAAAAACTTATCTTGTCCGTTATATCATTGGTAATTGGAAAATATGCAGAAATTTTTACTTCATCGCCTTCTTCTAAAAGGTAAGGCTCAAAATAATCCCACTCACTAGTCTGTGCCAGCTCTTTTACATCGTTGGGATTTTTTATAACCACTCCGGTTGCTCCTAAATCGTATAAAATGCCTGTGACAGGCTCTTCTGCTTCCTGTGAAGTTGTAATCTGTATTTCTAACCACTTCATTTTCTTCAACACCTTTTTAAAATTTTAATTGCCTCCAAAAGCATCTTTCATCCTTTGAAAGAAAGACTTGTGCTCTGAAGGACTTTCTCCTTCTAATTTTTTCCATTCTTTTAAAAGCTCTCTCTGTTTTTCTGTCAATCTCTTTGGAACTTCTACATACACTTCGACAATCTGGTCCCCTCTCCCTCTTCCACCTATATGTGGAATACCTTTGCCTCTTAGTTTAAATTTGGAACCTGTCTGAGTACCTTCTGGAATTGTAAAACTCACAACCCCGTCCAAAGTGGGTATCTTAATTTCTCCTCCTAAGGCTGCATCTGCAAAGCTTATAGGTATTTTCACATATACATCATAACCTTCTCTCCTGAAAATTTCATGGGGTTTTACGTGTATGACAATATAAAGGTCTCCATTAGGACCTCCTCTTAAACCCGGCTCTCCCTCGCCTCTTAAGGTAAGCATCTGTCCCTCGTCTATACCAGCAGGAATAGTAACTTTAATCTTTCTCCTTTTTCTAATTCTACCAGTTCCCCCACACTTTTGACAAGGGTCTGTAATGATTTTCCCCTCTCCATGGCATCTTGGGCAAGTTCTTATATTTACGATTCTACCAAAAGGTGTATTCTGTGTCTGCCGTATTTCTCCTGTCCCATGGCATACAGGACAAGTCTCAGGACGACTTCCCGGTTTTACACCTGTACCATGGCACACATCACAAACTTCAAATCGTTCTATTTCTATTTCTTTCTCTGTTCCAAAGGCTGCTTCCTCAAATGTTAAGCTCAAATCATATCTTATGTCAGCACCTTTTTTAGGTCCCTTTTCTGCTTTTCTCCTACCTGTACCAAAGAAATCACTAAAAATATCACCAAATATATCTCCAAAACCGCCAAAGTCAAAATCAAATCCACCTTGAGTAAAATCTCCAAACCCGCCCTGTTGTTGGAACCCCCCCTGTTCAAAAGCTGCATGGCCAAATTGATCGTATTGAGCCCTTTTCTGAGGGTCAGAAAGTATTTCGTAAGCCTCATTTATTTCTTTAAACTTTTGCTCGGCTTCTTTATCTCCAGGGTTTAGGTCTGGATGATATTTTTTGGCAAGCCTTCTGTATGCCTTTTTTATTTCTTCCTGACTTGCATTCCTATCTACACCCAATATTTCATACAAATCCTTTTTAGGCACTCTCTCACCTACCTTTCATTACGTAAATTAGAACCAGGCAAAAAACCTGGTTCTAATTTATTTATTATCGTCCTCAACTTTGTAATCCGCTTCATATACATTGCCCTGAGATGTACCTTGACTGCCTCCGGGATTTGCACTAGCTGACGCCTGCTGGTAAAGCCTTGTTGAAACTTTATAGAAAGCTTCAGAAAGTTTTTCAGAAGCCGCCTTTATAGCCTCCACATCAGTTCCTTCAAGGGCTTTTCTCACATTTTCTATTTCTTTGTTAATCTCATCCTTCTCTTCCTGAGTCATTTTATCTCCCAGGTCTTTGAGAGTTTTCTCCGCTTGATATATGAGAGAATCAGCCTTGTTTCTAATTTCGATTTCTTCTCTTTTCTTCCTATCCTGTTCTTCGTACTGCTTAGCCTCGTTTATCATCCTCTGTATTTCTTCTTCAGAAAGATTGGTACTACCTGTTATAGTTATCTGTTGTGACTTTCCTGTTGCGAGGTCCTTTGCAGAAACATGTACAATCCCATTCGCATCTATGTCAAAAGTAACCTCTATCTGCGGTACTCCTCTTGGAGCAGGCGGTATGCCAGATAATATGAAGCGGCCTAAACTCTTGTTATCTTTAGCCAGAGGTCTTTCTCCCTGAAGCACATGAATCTCCACGGAAGTCTGATTATCTGCAGCTGTAGTAAAAATTTGGCTCTTCCTTACAGGAATAGTAGTATTTCTTTCTATAATTTTCGTGAAAACCCCTCCTAAAGTTTCTATTCCAAGGGAAAGAGGAGTAACGTCAAGAAGTAATATGTCCTTAATCTCACCTGCTAATACAGCAGCCTGAATGGCAGCTCCTATTGCAACAGCTTCATCAGGGTTGATTCCTTTATGAGGTTCTTTGCCCATTATTTTCTTGACCGTTTCCTGTACAAGAGGTATTCTTGTAGAACCTCCCACTAAAAGAACCTTATCTATATCTTCGGGCTTTAATCCTGCGTCGCTCAAAGCCTGCTTAACAGGTCCAACTGTAGACTCAACTAAATCTGAAATCAATTCTTCAAATTTTGCTCGCGTTAAATTCACATCTATATGTTTAGGGCCTGAAGCGTCTGCTGTTATGAAAGGAAGGTTTATATTTGTTACCATAGCAGAAGAAAGTTCAATCTTAGCCCTTTCCGCCGCCTCTTTCAACCTCTGTAAAGCCATTCTATCTTTTCTTAGGTCAATTCCATGCTCTTTCTGGAAATTGTCTGCCAACCAGTCTATTATCCTCTGGTCAAAGTCATCTCCTCCCAGGTGGTTGTTACCGCTCGTAGCTAAAACTTCAAAGACTCCGTCGCCAATCTCCAGTATAGAAACGTCAAAGGTACCTCCGCCCAAGTCATATACCATTATCTTTTGATTGCCTTCCTTATCAAGCCCATATGCCAATGCTGCCGCAGTGGGTTCGTTTATTATCCTTAAGACTTCGAGTCCTGCTATTCTTCCAGCGTCTTTAGTCGCTTGTCTCTGGCTATCATTGAAGTATGCAGGTACTGTTATCACTGCTTGAGTTACTTTTTCTCCCAAGTATGCTTCAGCATCCGCTTTTAATTTCTGCAAAATCATAGCAGAAATCTCTTGGGGCGTATACTCTTTATTGTCAATCTTTACTTTGTAATCTGTTCCCATGTGCCTTTTTATCGACATTATAGTTCTTTCCGGATTTATTATAGCCTGTCGTCTGGCTGGATGCCCCACGAGTCTTTCTCCTTCCTTGGTAAAAGCCACTACAGAAGGAGTAGTGCGAGTTCCTTCAGAATTAGGTATAACTACCGGCTGACCACCCTCCATAACAGCTACACATGAAAAAGTGGTGCCAAGGTCAATTCCAATAACTTTGCCCATATTTTTCACCCTCCTTTTTTATTTTGCTACTTTAACCAAACTATATCTTATTACTTTGTCTTTCATATAATACCCTTTCTGAAATACCTCTATGATTTCATTTGGCTTTTTCCCTTCTACTTCTTCCTGCGCAATCGCATGGTGCTTATAAGGGTCGAAGATTTCTCCTTCTGCTTCAATTTCCCTTACTTCAAATTTATCTAGCACTTTTTTAAGCTGCTTGTAAATTAATTCTAAACCTTCTTTTAAAGAATTATAATCCCCTTCAGCTGACAGAGCTCTTTCGAAATTGTCAACAACAGGCAGAAGTTCTACTATGACCTGCTCCTGCCCATACATTACCATCTCAGCTTTTTCTCTTTCTGTCCGTTTTCTATAATTATCAAACTCCGCTTTAATTCTCTGAGCTATATCAAGATATTCGCTTGCTTCTTTTTCTTTTTCCTCCAGTTTCCTTTTCAGCTCTTCAATGATTTCTTCAGGAGAAGGCTCCTTTACTTCGTCCTTTCCCTCTTCTTTTAACTCTTCTATCTCTTCTTCCTTCTCTTCTATTTTATTTTCTACCTCTTCTGGATGACCTTCTACGATAGGAGGTCCTTCTCCTTTCATTTCCTTTAAGTCTTTCTCATCCAATTCGATCTTTTCTTTTTCAAAATTTTCCACATGTATCACCCCATCATAATTCATCATTATATATAGAAGACAAGAGGTTTGAAAGCTCCCTTGTCATTAGGATAAGCTCGCTTATAAGCCTTTTATAATCCATTCTCGTAGGGCCAATTATGCCTATGGTACCTACTACTCTGTCATTTATCTTGTAAGTGGTTTTAATGACACTTAATTCCCTCATCTCTTCAAATCTGTTTTCTCTTCCAATTTTTACATCCACAAAATCCTCAACAGGTTCTAAAACCTCATTGAGCAAAGACTTGTTATCAAGAAGACTTAAGAAGTTTTTCGCCTTGCTTAAGTCTTTGTACTCAGGAAAATCTAAAATGTGCAAGGTACCATCGGTATATACATCTGTTTCCTGCAACTGTTTTAAACTTAAAAGTATTGTTTTTATCAGTTCATCTGCCATAAAAGCCATTTCTCCAAGGTTCCTTCTAAGGTCTTTATCAAGAAATTCAAAAATAGCCTTCTCGCTTTTGCCCACAATCTTGTCATTTAGCAGATTGTTTAAAAACTCAAACACATTTCTGTCCACATTCTGGCATAAATTTAGAAGATAATTTTTAACTATTCCCGCATCAGTTACAACCACCATTATTATTTTATTTGAAGCAACAGGAATAAGCTGCAATTTCTTGATTTTATCAGGATTTAATTTTGGCATCTTTGCCACTGTAGCATGACGAGTCATATCTGCCAGAATTTTTGCATACTTCTTTACGATCTCATCAAATTCTGCAATGACTTCTTCTCGAGGTTTGGGAGGAGGCACTATTTCTTCTTTTACAAAGTTTTTTAATATAGTATCAACATAAAACCTGTACCCTTTATCAGAAGGTATTCTCCCCGCAGAAGTATGAGGCTGCTCCAAATAACCCATTTCTTCGAGGTCTGCCATTTCATTTCTTATTGTAGCCGAACTTACGCCCATATTGTACTTTTTTGCAATGGTTCTTGAACCTATCGGTTCTGCCGTCAAGATGTAATCAGTCACCACAGCAAACAAAATCTTTTTCTTTCTATCATCTAACGGCATTTTCACCACCCCATGTTTATTAGCACTCTCATTTATTGAGTGCTAATCCATGTTTTTAAAATACCACTCTTATAATTTTTTGTCAATACTTATTTTGGCGTAAATTAGGGCAGGAACGCCTCAAAAATTTCATTTGAAACATATATCCCCTTCTCTGTCAGTCGCACGCAATCTCCATTCCTTTCTATAAACCCCATATTTTCATACCTAGAAAAAACCTCTTCATATCTTTCGAAAAGTCCCATTCCGAACCTCTTCTTAAACTCTTCTTCACAAACTCCCCTTCTCAACCTCAACCCCATAAACATAAATTCAGAAATCATGTCTTCAAGAGACAACTCGAATAATTCTTTTCTGAAATCCCTGCCTTTAAAGATTTTATCGATATATTCTTCTAACCTTTCGTAATTGCTCCATCTCTTTCCTTCGAAGTAAGAATGGGCTCCAGCACCAAATCCAAGATACTCTTTGAGTTCCCAATACAAGATGTTATGTCTGCACTCTCTCCCTGGAAAAGCGAAATTAGAAATTTCATAGTGGTGATACCCTTTATTTTTCAAAAAATTTACCGCCCAATTGTACATCATTATTTCCTCTTCCTCATCTACATAAGGAAGTTTCCCTTCTTTATAAAGCTTGCCAAATGGAGTCTTCTCCTCAATGATGAGACTATACAAAGAGAGATGTTCTGGCTTAAGGTTTGTAACCTCCACAAGGGTTTCCCGCCATTCCTCGAAAGTTTGCGTTGGGAGGGCAAAAATCAAATCCACATTCACATTATCAAAATATTTCCGCACCAAAAAATAATTTTTAAGAAAATCCTCTACTGTGTGAATTCTACCGATATACTTTAGAAGACGGTTTTGAAAGGCTTGAAGCCCTATGCTTATACGGTTAATCCCATTTGCTTTGTATATTTTAATCTTATCCTCCGTCAAAAGCCCCGGATTCACTTCAATAGTGATTTCCGCATCCTCCAATACAGCATAAAAACTGTAAATTTCGTTCAATATTCTTTCGATATGAGAAGGAGGAACAAAATTGGGAGTCCCCCCTCCTATATATATAGATACTACTTTGAGCTGAAGATGAGAATAGAACCTAATTTCCTGCAACAAGGCCTTTAAATAATCTTCCATTAAATACTCATAGCCCGCATAGGAGTTAAAATCGCAGTAATAGCATTTTTTCTTACAAAAGGGTATATGGATGTAAATCCCTACTTCTCTCATTTCTCATCATCCAGCTTTAAAATTGACATAAAAGCTTCTTGCGGTATTTCTACCGTTCCTATCTGCCTCATCCTTTTTTTGCCTTCTTTCTGCTTTTCTAAAAGCTTTTTCTTCCTGGTAACGTCGCCCCCATAACACTTTGCAAGAACATTTTTTCTAAGAGCTTTTACCGTCTCTCTTGCTATGATTCTAGATCCAATGGCGGCTTGAATAGGAATCTCAAATAAATGCCTTGGAATATTTTCCTTTAACTTTTCAACTATTTTTCTACCTTTTTCATAAGCCTTATCTTTATGGACTATCATGGAAAGAGCATCCACTACTTCACCATTTATCAATATATCCAACTTTACAAGGTCCGACTTTTTGTAACCCTTAAACTCATAATCCAAAGAGGCATAACCTCTGGTCCTCGACTTTAACGCATCGAAAAAGTCATATATTATTTCGTTAAGAGGCATTTCATACTTTAAAAGTACCCTTGTCTTTTCAATGTACTCCATCCCCAAATAAACTCCCCTTCTTTCCTGACAGAGTTCCATAACAGAACCCACATAATCTGTTGGAACCATGATAGTAGCTTCAACAATAGGTTCTTCAATATATTCTATCTGGGTAGGAGGAGGCATTTTTGTAGGATTGTCGAGGTCTATAACCTCTCCATTTGTCTTGTATACTCTGTAAATTACGCTGGGAGCAGTTGTAACAAGGTTTAAATTGTACTCCCTTTCTAACCTCTCCTGCACAATTTCCATGTGGAGAAGTCCCAAAAAACCACATCTAAATCCAAATCCCAAAGCGGCAGACGTATCCGGTTCAAAAACCAAAGAAGCATCATTCAATTGAAGTTTTTCCAGTGCCTCTTTAAGGTTTTCATAGTCTTCTCCATCGGCCGGATAAATTCCACAAAATACCATTGGCACTACTTCCTTATAACCCGGCAAAGGAGAATCAGCAGGGTTGTCTGCATCTGTGATCGTATCTCCAACGCGAGTATCTCTAACGTTTTTTATATTAGCCGCTATATAGCCAACATCACCCGCTTTTAATTCCTCAACAGGGTAAAGGTCGGGCCTAAAGCTTCCAACTTCCGTTACTTCAAATACCTTGCCTGTAGAAAACATCTTTATTCTCATGCCTTTTCTAACTTTTCCGTCGACTATCCTGACAAAGCTTATAGCACCTTTGTAATTATCGTAAAAGGAATCAAAAATCAAGGCTTTAAGGGGTTTATCCTCATCTCCCTCAGGAGGTGGTATTCTTTTTACGATAGCTTCCAGAACCTCATCTATACCGATTCCTTCTTTTGCCGAGGTTAAAATTGCCTCGCTAGCATCTATACCCAGCACATCCTCGATTTCTTTCTTTACCCTGTCAGGATCGGCGGCAGGTAAGTCTATCTTGTTTATCACTGGTATTATCTCCAGATTATGCTCAAAGGCTAGATAAACATTGGCTAGAGTTTGAGCCTCAATACCCTGGCTTGCATCTATTACGAGTAAAGCTCCTTCACAAGCAGCAATGCTTCTGGAAACTTCATAGGTGAAATCCACGTGCCCCGGAGTATCTATCAAATTCAGTTCGTACTCATTGCCATCTTTTGCTCTGTAAGTCATCCTGACAGGCTTTAATTTTATGGTTATTCCTCTTTCTCTCTCAAGCTCTAAATTGTCTAAAATCTGCTTATCCATCTCCCTTTCTGAGAGAAGCCCTGTTCTCTCAATCAATCTGTCTGCCAGAGTTGATTTCCCATGGTCTATATGAGCAATTATGCAGAAATTTCTAATATACTTCATCCTTTCAGACATTTTATTCCCCCTCTTAGGTTGCCCTATTTAGTTATAACAAATTTCTTACCAAAAAGCTCCATGAAAATCCCTTTATCGCATAACTCGACTCTAAGAATTCCTATTCTGCCCTCTCCATTTAGCATCTTATAAAAATTGTAATCTGCTTTCAGAAGCCCTGCTATCACAATAAAAATGTACAACAAAAGCGCGAATATTACAAGTCTTTTTCTTCTAATCCTTTCTTTCCTCTCTTTTGTCCTTTTAAGCCTCATACTCTTTCATTCCCTTATCCTTTCATATATCTCTTTTGTCTTTTTTACCATCTCCTCGCAGTTGAATTTTTCAGCAGTTTCTTTACCTTTTAGGGAAAAGGTCCTCCTTAAATCAGCATCTTTCAAAAGTCTCTCTAAAGCTTCATATAATCCTTTTATATCTTCTTTTTCCACTAAAAACCCATTTACCCTATCTTTGACTATCTCCGGTACGCCCCCAACAGAATAAGCTATGACGGGTACTCCTTCCTTCATCGCTTCTAACACAGATATACCAAAACCTTCTTTGTGGGAAGGTAAGATAAAAACGTCTAAACTTTTTAAAAAAGACTGGATATCATTTATAAAACCAAGCAAAAAAACCTTCTTTTCAAGCCCTTTTTCCCTTATTTTTCTCTCCAATTCCCCTCTATAAGGCCCTTCACCAGCAACAAAGAAAAATACATTTTCCTCCTTCATCAGAAAAGCCAAATCTATTAAATCCTGAACCCCTTTTGAAGGAATAAGCCTTGCAACAGTGCCTACAACAAAAGCATCGCTGGGAAGCTTAAAACTCCCCCTCAAATCGAAAGGCTTTTCTTTATAAAAAGATTGCTCAAGGCAGTTATATATAACGTGAACTTTGTCCCCATTTATCTTCTCAGCTCTAACTACTTCTTTTTTCAAAGCTTCAGATACGGCTATGAAAGCATCAGTCCTTTTATTCAAATACCTCAGCAGAAAGAGAATAACTCTATTTTTAAAACCCTTCCCCTCGCCATATTGAGGGAAATTATGGAAAGTTACAACTGTTTTCACAGGCAATCCGAGTGCGGCTATTCTCCCTACAAAAGCCGCCTTAAAACCGTGCATATGGACAATTTCTGCTTTAAACTCCTTTATTATACTCCTTAATCTTCTGATAGTCTTCATATCCTCTACTAAACTAAAACCATCTCCAATTTCAAGTTCGAAAACCTCTATTCCTTTATTTTTTAAGTACTGGAGAGTTTCCTTATCAAAAGAACACACAACTCCGAGGTGATACTTTCCCTTGTCCAAAAAATTAATAAGAGAAAGCAAATGCCTTTTCATTCCACCTTCGGCTTTTCTAATAATGTACAGTATTTGTACCTTATTCATAAAATCACCTATCCTTTGCCTACTTCATCAATTACAAGATGAAAAAGGAGGGGACCTAAAAATACTGTCATAGTTGAAGCAGCTATAACTCCAGCATCGTTAAAAGCTAGAGCCACAATCGCCCCTATTAAAGCAGATATGCTGCTTTTTAAAATATGAGGATGCTTTTTAAAAATTTCTTTGAGCACTTCTTTTTTAGCAACTGCCAATACTCCCAAAAGGGCAAAAAAGACAGCTAAATCCCTCGACCATATTGAATTCTTTATCAGTTTGTAATTCATCAAAAGCTTCCTTGCAAAAATTTGAAAAAGTGCCCCAATACCATGGCTTTTTACTAAAGCAAAAGTCTGTCCCATGTGGGTCTGGTAAGAAAAGGGTTTTAGATAATCTACGTAAAAAAGCCCTAATAGAATTACGACAATTGAAAGCAC
The DNA here is from genome assembly GCF_049701115.1 of Caldanaerobacter sp. Lineage (NCBI taxonomy): Bacteria > Bacillati > Bacillota > Clostridia > Thermoanaerobacterales > Thermoanaerobacteraceae > Caldanaerobacter > Caldanaerobacter sp. The sequence goes on from NZ_JBNATX010000008.1 coordinate 14,672, forward strand.
AATCGCAATAACCCTCTTCCAGTCTACCTTTATACCTTTAAATAAAAGTATGGAAACTGAAAAAACTGCAAAACCCGTGATAGCTCCCCCAACTTTAGCTCCAAAAGATGGCGAAGCCATTAAAAACAGCACAAGGATATACAAAGCAGAAATCATAAAAAGAGCCCATCTTTTTGAAAATCTTTCAAAAAGAAAAGCTGCAAAACAAAGAGTTGCACCAATCAAAACCCCCATGTATTCATTACCAATCCCATAAAAACGTGCTCCAGCTATCACATCATAACTCAAAAGAGAATTCTTAAGTAGATACTGCCCTGTCACAAGATCTATAACTAAAAAAGTAATAGTTATAAAAGATATCAAAAAATAGAAATAATAACTAGACCTTGAGAGGCCTGCTAATAAAGCAGTAATTCCTATACTTAACCCTATAAGAAAAAATGTTGACTTAAAAAAAGTGTAATAGTCAAAAAGAGGAAGGAGCAAAAAAGAAAGCGGTACAACGGATATAAAGAATAACAAATATTTTTCATAGTAAAAATGTTTTTTAATCAAAAATAGTCCTATTGCTAAAATTATGAAAGTAGCTATTTGAAAATATCCATAGGCCTTTAAAAAAATGGGCCTTGAAGAATAATTAAAAACTAATCTTTCTCCTTCCTCTAAAAGAAATTGGACAGAACCTTTTACCCCCGAACTATAGACAGGATGTCCAGTTACATATGCCGGAATCGGTATATCAAAATACTTTAAAATCGTGGGCATAAAATCTAAGTTTGATACAATGCCTGTCCTTCTCGTTGTATCAGAAACAGCATATCCTTCTGTAAAACCAGGACCAAAAATCACAAAAGGGACAATATAGCTTTTTAAAGATAAATCTTTTGAGGGAGGAAGTGGGGTCAAAAGTATATACAAGGTATTGGGTTGTCCATCTTTTAGAATCTTTCCGATAAAGTTGTCCACTTCTTTTAAAGCTTTTTCTCTGTATCTATCATTCACCCTGTCTAACGCAAAGCGCTGATACTCGTTAGCTCTAAAAGTATCCCCCAGTTGAAAAACTATCAAGTCTGCCTTATCTTTTACTTCCAGATATTTTTTGTAGAGATATTCGTAATCTGTAGATATCCCAAACGGTCTTTTTATATCCCTTTTTAAAGAGGAATCACTCACATCCCCAAATTCTACAATTCCTCTTTTATCCATGAAAATCAAAGGAGCGTATCTTTTGGCTTCAAGCGTGTTTCCTTCATTACCTAAAACAGCAATCTTTTTCCCCTTTTCTTTTAAAAGACTCCCCATGGCTCCGGGGACTATGATGTGATTTCTTGTAAGATTATTTCTTTGTATTTGAGCTATGTCTAAATTTACAATGTTATGAGGGCTTGGTTTTAAACCAGTATTCCTTTCAAAAATTGTACCGGCTGTTTCCCCTCCATAAACCAGTTCTAATGTATTAAAATTTAAAAAGGCTTTCTCGGAACCAACTGCTCTTGTACCGCTTCCAAGGGTCACATACACATTTTCTGGCGTCTTTGCTCCATCAGAGTTGACAGTCATTAAGCTGTACGTTCCTTTTTCTATCAGAAATTTTATAGCAGGAAGGTCATTTGATAAATAATCTTTCAGGTTCACTCTGTCTACTATGAAAATTATCGCTTTTTTGTGATTTTCGCCATAGGCCGGCTTTGGCAGAAAAATTTGTAAAGACAGTAATAATAAAAGTACAGCGATTAGTGCTCTTTTTGATACTTTCATTTTTAACCTCCTATTTAAAATCCTCCTCTTGTTTTATTACTTCACTTATAGCTTTTGCTAAATACTTAGTAGTAGCAATGGCTTCCTCTAAAGTATTATAATTACTTCCCAGCTCTATTAAAATAGCTTTTTCCAACACATGCTGGTTATACTCACTGTACGGCTTAACATCTACCCCTAAAGAAAGACCCGGGTACAATTCGTTCAATTTATCACTAATCCTTTTGGCGAATTCATAATTCTTGCGCCAGTCCTCATTCATTTCTGGAGTTCTCCTTGACCCTATTATAAAGGAAACCCTAGCTACCTTCTCCCCGTTTATCTCCATAGTATACTTTTTCCTAAACTCTTGATTTGGCAAACTACTTAAAACAGGTATAGACTCCACTCCCGGCTTCATAACTGCTCCATAACCATCCCTATGCAGGTCAATTGCTGCTTTTATAGAAGGATATTCTTTTAGAATTTTGTTTAGAGTCTTTAGTGAATTAATATATGACTTATCATAATTATAATCATGAATGGTCTTGTCATGCAATACTGGAATCCCTTCTTTAATTAGATATTCTGTAAGATAATCTCCCACCTTTGCAACAGTGTAATTAAGGTCATCCGTCCTGTCATATCCGTATCTCGCTACGTATCTATTTTCCCCTGTAGCCGCAAAAGCTTCCATTGTATGGGTATGGTAGATAAGAAGATAGGGTTTTGAAGAATCGAGTTTTTTCGTCTCAGTATTCTCCCTTTTCTCCTCCGGCTTTTCTTCCGCCTTGGGAGGAATAAATATTTTTTCCTCCTCCTGTTTTGCAACTTCCATTATTTTTGGAGATTTTTTGTATTCAACCTGAGCAAAAGCAGGAATTTGAAATTTTATTAAATTGATAGGGTCCTTGACTTTAGCATACAAAAAAGTGGAAAATGTCAAATCTTTACCCGTATAGCCCTGAGATACAAAAGCAACCTCTATCACAGGAAAAGAATAATTGATGGAAGTTACAAAAAGGCTATCCAGTCTGTCATACTCTTCCGAAAAAGAATCCTCAATAACCTGTTTTACAATAACCCTTTCAGGCTGTACCATCCAGCTATAAAAAATTACATTAAGAATCAAGAATACTAAAAAAAGCAACATACTTGACCGCATACTTTTCATGGACAAAAGAAGCACCTCTCTTTGGTTTTATATTCATATATTTATTCCAATAAGAGGTGCTTTAGTACCATATTTAGTGAAGGAGTTGATTCATCTCTTTTTCTGTAAGCCCTGGTTGAAGGGCTAAGTTAATGCCTCGTGAAATGACAGAGGCTATGTTTTTAATAAGAAGGTCTATTTCTTTCGGAGTCACCACTAAATTCTGTACATGTGGAGACAAAACTTCTTCGATTAAAGTATACTTTTCCTGTTCTTTCATATTTTCTAGAATTTTATAAAATACACTCTCTTTACTGGTTTCTTTGGATAGTTCCTTCACAAGGTAGTCAATAGTATCGTGAGCAATAGTTACAGCATCCACTACCGTAGGTACTCCTATCGCTATGACTGGAACCCCCAAGCTCTCATAAGTAATGGAAAGCCTTCTGTTTCTTATACCGGACCCCGGGCTTATGCCTGTATTGGATATTTGAATGGTTGTAGAAAGCCTCTCTAATCTTCTGGAAGCCAGAGCATCAATAGTTATTACAAGGTCTGGTCTTACTCTGTCTACCACCCCTTTTAATATTTCAGCTGTCTCAATACCCGTTATCCCTAAAACCCCGGGTGAAAAAGCACTAACAGACCTTATTTCATCTCCAAACTGCAAAGGAGCATATTCTTTAAGATGCCTTGTAACGACTATATTGGATACTACCCGTGGCCCCAAAGCATCCGGCGTCACGTTCCAATTCCCAAGTCCCACTACCAGCACATGGCTTTCCTTTTTAAGTTGAGCAAGTTCTGAAAGTATACTTGCCAGCACTTTTGCCACTCTCTCTTCTAAATCCAAATCCCTTTCAAGAAGCCCTGGAGCTTCAATAGTTATATAATCTCCCACGGGCTTGCCCATTGCTCTTTCTCCTCTTTCATCGAGAATTTTAACCCTTGTAACTTTTATCCCTTCTTCTCTTTCTTCCTTTATGCTGACACCAGGAATTTCTTTATCTTTATAAAGTTCACGAGCTTCTAAAGCAAGATCGGTCCTTATACCTATCATAAGGCATCACCTCAGCTCAGTAGGAACAAAAGCATCTATTAAGCCTATAACAAAAGCTGCCAATAAAGCTCCTATTACAGTGGCATGGATGGTAGGCACTATGAACTGGGAAATGTAAATAACAACTGCCGCCACAATAAAACCTACAATACCGCGGCTTCTGGGGGAAATATTCTTGCCCAGTATAAGCTCTACTATATATCCCAATATGGCTATCACTACTGCGGAGATAAGAGCTCCCCAAAAACCTGCTACACTAAATCCCGGCACAAGATATCCTACCACCAAAAGCACAATGGCTGATACAATAAAACGTATTATAGTTTGAAGCATCAAATCACCTCCTTTATTTATGATAGACAAATTGACAAATTTTATACGTTTGTGGTAAAGTAAAAGGTGTATTAATTATTGAAAAACTATCTTGTTCATGGTAAAATTAAATTCGATTGAGGAGGTGAACCTTTTGGCAAACACAAAATCAGCAAAAAAAAGAATAGCCATCATTAAAAAAAGAACTCTTCGTAATAAAATGATAAAATCAAGGGTTAAAACTTTTATAAAGAGGTTCAATGAGAGTCTAGCCACAAAAGACATAGAAGCTATCAAAGAAAGACTCAGATTAGCAGTAAAAGAGCTAGACAAAGCTGTAAGTAAAGGCGTTCTTCACAAAAACACTGCTGCAAGAAAAAAATCAAAACTTTATGCCAAATTTAATGCTCTTTTAAAATCTGCAAGCAATGAATAAAGCGTACCTTTAAAGTACGCTTTTTTATTGCTTGCACAACTTTTTTACAAGACTTTCTAAAGCAAATAAAGGTTCTACTCCACTTTTTAAGGCCATATCGCATTTTAAGCACTCTTTATAAGCTTTGTACAAGTCTTCCTTAGAAAAAAGCCTGCTCTGCCTCATTACGTCTTCTACAGCAAAAACAGGAATTCCCAAACGACTGGCTATCGATTTCTTGTCTAAAGTCTTCCCTTCCAACGCTTTAAACTTCGCAATCAGCCTTATCTGTCTTACAATCATAGCTAAAATCACAAAAGGCACTTCTCCTCTTAAAAGAAGCGCATAAAGAACTTTATAAGCTTCTTTTTCCTTTTTCATCCCCAAGGCATTCACAAGGTTAAAGATATTGCCTTTAAAAGTTGCCGAAAGAATTACTTCTACTTTTTTAAGGTCTATTGTCTCCTCTTCCGAATAAGCAACAATCTTTTCAAGCTCATTTACAAGCAGAAAAAGGTCTGTTCCTATATTTTTCACAATATCTTCCGCGTCTTTTCTAGAAATTTTTTTCCCATGTTTCTTCAAAAAGTATCCAACATAATTAACAGCCTCTTCCGGAGTAAGCCTTTTAAACTCAACGACAGCAGCTTCCTTTTCTGCAAACTTGTAAAATTTCCTCCTCCAGTCCACTTTCTCTCCGCCCAAAATTACCAGCACTAGATTAGAATTTCCTAACACCCTATTATTAAAATAATCAGTAAGCCTTTTTAATTCCTTATCCTCCAATTTGGCAAGCTGATCTTCTTCATTTTTAACGACGACAATTTTATAATTAGAAAAAAATGGGAGAGTCTCGCAATTTTCAATTATCTCCTCGACGTATTCAGCCGGATTTTCTTTTTCAACAACGACATAATTAAGGTCTTCAAATTCTGAACTCAAAAGCTTTGACTTAAGTCGTCTTAAAGCATCTAAAACCAAAAATCGCTCTTCCCCATAAAAAAGATAAAAAGGATATATCTCCCCTTTTTTTAATTTTTCTACAAATTCTTTATAGTTCATTCTCTCACTCCCTTTAAGAAGGGGTATACATGTGCTTTAAATCCATCCGTTTTCACAATCAAAGCGCCATCTTCATCGGTTCTATAAACCTTTCCTTTCTCCTTTAAATATTTTACCACCCTCTCGCTCGGGAGTCCATAACTATTCTTTCCTACTTGAATTACAAAAACCTGAGGATCTGCCCTTTCTATAAATTCTGGAGTTGAAGAAGTACTGGAACCATGATGAGCAACTTTTAAAACAAAGGTCTTTAAATCACAATCTTTCAATATCTCTTCTGCCGGCTTCTCTATATCCCCTGTAAACAAAAACCTCATATTTTTATAGGTCATCTTAAATACAAGTGCATTGTTATTTATAGGATTCTCTTCTATTAAATTCTTGGGATCTGGATGAATAACATGTATTTTTACTCCATCCACCTCTATTTTATCCCCTTTTTTTAAAAAAATTACAGGAACTCCCTTTTTATCTGCAATTTCCATCATTCTTTTAAAATTTTGGTCCTCTACTTTTTGAATTCCTATGAATACCCTATCTACCTTCATATTCTCCAAAACCGATATGATTCCTCCCACATGGTCTATATCTGTATGAGAAATAAAAACGGCATTAAGCTTCATGACACCTCTATAGTACAAAAAAGGCAACAGTACATCCTCCCCCACATCAAAAGAAGAGTTGGAAAATACAGGATTACCCCCACCGTCTATTAGAAAAACTTTTCCATGAGGAGTCTTCACAAAAGAAGCATCTCCCTGCCCCACATCTAAAAAAGTCACTTCCAAATCCTTTGGAACAAAATAGATCCATGTAAAAACTATAATCATCACTAAAAATGCCCCAATTAAAAAGATTCTCTTTTTCCTAAAATCAAACTCGCTTATCAAAATTCCTAAAACAATGTAGTAGACCACTATAAGTATAATAGGAGGAATAAAAACATCCACACTAGCATAAGGAAATTTATTAAAAAATGCTGTAATTTTGAAGAGTAATTCTATAAAGGGGATGTTTACATAATTTACAAGAGTAGAAAAAACAGGAACTGTTAAAGATAGAAAAGCCGATAAAAAGCCCAGTATAATTGATATATTCACAATAGGAACTACTACAAGATTTGATACAAAAGAAACAAAGGATATATAGTGAAAATAGTACATCACAAAAGGAATTGTACCCAATTGGGCAGAGATATTTAAAGCCATAACGCTTCTTAAATAAGGAGGCCATCGAAAAAGTCTTTCTTCAATTGGTTTATAAAAATACAAAATAGTAAGCGTGGCTACAAAAGAAAGTTGAAAGCCGACATCCCACAACATCAAAGGATTAAAAAAAAGGATTAAAAAAGCTGCAAAAGAAAGTGAATTAATCGAATTTTTATTTTTACCATAACTTGAGCCCAGAAGAGTAATAGAAGCCATCACCACAGCCCTGACCACAGGAGGATTTAATCCTGTCAGAAAAGCATAAAACACCAGTACAGGAAGCAAGACAAAAGACCTATATCTTGTAAGGTGCATAAGCCCCAGAATATAAAGTATAAAACCCGAAATTATAGCGACTTGCATCCCTGCTACAGCTGTAATATAAGAAATCCCAACCACCTTAAATTGAGACAAGGTTTGGTCATCTAAAACCTTCTCACCTAAAAAACTTGTAATAAGAAAATCTGCATCTTTTTGGGGCATAGAAGAAAGAAAGTTTTTCTTTATCTTATCTTCTGCCTTTAATAGAATTTCTTCAAAAAAGCCTACTTCCCGTCCCTCAATGGAAACTGCATAGGGGTGAATGCGTGTAATACCGTAAACACCTTTTTTCCTCAGAAAGAGTTGATAATCAAAACCTCCTGGATTTGTGCTAGGCTTAGGAAGAGAAATAATACCCCTTACTTCCACAACATCTCCCTTTTTTGGATACTCCCCTCCATACTGGAGGACTAGTATCTTAGGCAGATTTTTAGGTTTTACTATATACTTTGCACGTTCCTCTTCTTCTTTTACTTCTACTACCTTTCCCTTTATGGCTACAAATTTATCCTCCAATTTTTCATACGGATTAGGTGCATGAAGCATTAGGGCTGCCAAAAGTGCTCCTAAAAACAGAAAAGGCAAAAGTAAAACAACACTAGTTAAATGTTTACTTTTTTTATAAACAAAAAACAGAAAAAAAACTGAAGCCGCTAATAAAACAGAGGAAACGAACACTGGAAGCAAAAATCTACCCAATAAAATTCCCAAAGAATAGAAAGATGTTATGTATAAAAAAGGTGCTTGCATATCAAATCACATAGACCTCAAAATCTCTAGCAATTTCTGTATTTTCAAAAAGCGTCTTAGCCTCAGCGTAATAGTCCTTCAAAGACATCAAAGGAGACAAATGTGTCAAAATAAGCCTTTTGCTTCCAGACTTTTTAGCCACTTCTGCGGCTTCAGCAGCAGTCATGTGAGGCCCTTGCATTCCTGAAAGAAAATTTGCATCACATAAGAGTAAATCTGCTCCTTTTGCAAAATCGACAAGGTCTTCTGTATAAACAGTATCGGCACTGTAAACAAAAATCTTATCATCTTTTTTCATCTTTACCGCATAAGTCTCAACAGGATGGTTCATTTTTTTAAAAGAAATCTCGATTCCCCCTATGTTAAGCGCCGTTTCTTCGCTTATAGTGTGAATCTTAAAAACATCTTTAAACTTAAGCTCTTCCAGTACATTTTCTGGAGTAGCCGGACAGTACACATTTACAGGGTCATTTATTGTCCCCCTGGATTTCAAAATATCCAGTGCGTATCTTAAAACTAACATGTCTGACATGTGGTCAGAATGAAGATGAGATAAAATGACATACTTGAGGTCATTAAGATCATAATACCTCTGATATCTGCTTATCACGCCACTTCCACAGTCTAACAAAATATGTGTATCTCCCTCTTCTACTATATAGCCAGAAGTCGCTCCATAAGGACCGGGAAATGGCCCATAAAACCCCAAAACAGTTATTTTCACAAAAAATCCCTCCTTACTTAAAGCTTGGCCACAAACTCATAAAAATCTTTATAACTTCCCTTTTGAGTGGCAACTATTTCTTTTGAATTTCTGTTTATCATAAAATCTTCAATTAGATATGTTTTCATACCGAGCTTAAAGGCAATTAAATCCTCTTCTACATCATTGCCAACCATATAGCATTTCTCAGCCTTTTTCCCTATCTTTTCTAATAACTCTTCATAATACTGTATATGCGGCTTGCAAAAATGCATGTTTTCATAAGTAGTTATAAAATCAAAATAATCTTCCTTAAGACCTGCCCACCTTATTCTCTCTTTTATAGCAATCTCTGGGAAAACCGGATTTGTAGCAAGGACAATTTTATATCCCTTCATTTTTAAGATTTCTAAAGACTTCTTGACATATTCATTGGGCTGAATATTTTTACCCAATTCCTTGTACTCATTTAAATAGAACTCTTCAAAAAGTTTTTCTATCTCCTCCTGAGGATAATTTACCATTTTTAAGAAAGATTCAAAAAAAGCCTCTTTGTTTGTCATGGAAGGATCAAGATTGTTTATCATATCCATGCTGGCTTGATAAATGCTTTTGAAAAGAAAATGGGGGTCAAAATGAGAAGATAGCTTTTTGGTGAGGCTTAAAAAGTATTCATCAAGCATTTTATCCGTATCTACAGGAAGCAAAGTGCCATCTAAATCAAATAGAAAAGTATCCACCATTTTTATCACCTCAAAATCTCTTTTCCAAATATAATCATATATTTTTATGCAAAAAAAAGCAAGGGTAGTTTCCACTTATACCCTTGCTTTTTACTTTGCTCATCGAGTTTTTACCACAAGAGGAATAAGGACCTTTATGAGTAAATAACCTATTATTATACTAGCAAAACCTTGAATTAAATTACTAGGCACATCCACTAAAGAAGCTTTGAAGCCATACATTATTCCTCCAGCAATATAATATCCTAAAACCATCCACAAAGCTCCTATAATAAGGGAAAGTATTTTTAAATATTCTTTATTACCTTTGTATAAAATCCCTACAAGGACTCCCTCCAAACCCTTAATCACCAATGTCCAAGGAGCCCAATAAGCATAACCTGAAAGAAGATCAGCAAGGCTTGAACCCAAGCCTCCTGCGACTCCCCCCATTATAGGCCCAAAAAGAGCTGCAGTAAAAAATATAAAGGAATCTCCGACGTTTATATAACCTTTTGTGGCAGGTGTCGGTATCTGAATAACCATTGTGCCAATCGTAACTAAAGCCATCATAAAAGCCCCGTATACCAATTTTTTTACGCTGTCCATTTCCATATCTCATACCTCCATGTAAAGTGTATGCATCATAATATAATTATATCATACAATTGTATTGATACAATCATAACAATATAATAACAAAAAAAAGAAAACCCCTTAGAAGGAGCCCAGAATCGAAAATTATACCCAACTACCGGCTGTGGAATAGTCGTCTTTTTTACTGATTATATAAGATACTATCAAAGCATCTAATTTTCGGCTTATATCCAGAACTTTCTCATAATCGATTTCCTCGTCTGTTATTAGATTCTCTAATTCTCTCCTCAGTAAACTAATCTGTTTTTCCAGTGCTTCATTGTTTTTCATGTCCATTACCCCTCTATACGAAGTGGTATATACAATTTTACCATCGTAATACAAAAATTACAAGGGGTTTTATTGGGAAGTTTGGACCAATTTATTGACTATTCCTGCTAATTTCTCGTAAATTTCTATTATTTCTCTTCCATACTTCATTTTCCAGTCCTCATCTGCTTCTTTGACAACAAATCCCCTGTTGGCAAAAAGCCAACCCAAAATCTCATCGCTTTCAATCTTTGCTTTTAAAATCTCCATATTCATTTTAAGTTCTTCTGAGATTATCCTCTCCTTATTCATTTCACTCTCCCCATCTCTTTTAGCATCGGATTTTTTCATCATATTCATCATATAATATATTCTATATATGTAACAAATTTCCTTCTTCTTTTTAAAAATTTTTTACATTTTATTTATCTCTTCGATAACAAACCTTAATGCCTTGTCCATCGCCAATTCCAAACGAGATGGGGAGCCGCCTCCCTGGCAAAACTGGACATTTCCTCCTCCCTTTCCCTCAAAAGTCCCGAGTACTTCCTTAAAAAATCCGTTTACAGCTATGTCAACGTCCAAAGACCTCGCAATTACTATATCCCCCACATCGCGCCTTTTATTTCCCAATATAGCAACAGTCTTATTTTCAGCACTTATAAGTTTTCCCATCATCTTAATATCCTCTACATCTCTTCCTTCGAAAAGTTTATAAACAATGCGAATTCCACCATAGACTTCTGACTTTTTTATAAGGCTTTCGGCTTCTTCTTTTAATAATTTTTCTTTTAATATATCTATCTCTCTCTTTGCCTCTTTATATTCTTCCAGTATCTTTTGCAGGTGTTCTTTCAACATTTCCTCTTTTTCTGAAAGAACTTGCATCAGATAATTTACAAGATGATTTTTCCTTTGGTAATCTTTCAAAGCCCTAAAACCACAAACAAATTCTAACCTTGCTCCTTTGGTTGTCCTTTCCCACTTTTTTACCTTCAAAATGCCAATTTCGCCTGTACTTTTAACATGGGTACCCCCACAAGGGGAATAATCGATGCCTTCTATTTCCACTACTCTTATATTTTCTGTCACTTGCGGCTTCTTTCTAAGGGGCAGCTCTGAAAGAAGTTTTTTGTCAACAAAGTAGCTTTTAACAGCAATGTTTTTGTATATAAGATTATTTACATCTCTCTCCACTTCTTCTATCTCTTCCTCAGTAAAGACATCCCTTGTGACAGTTATGTGAGAAGAGACTTGCCCTATAGAAAAACTCTCAGTATCAGCGCCATATTTTTTGAACAACACTGCAGAAAGCAGATGCTGTCCAGTATGTTGTTGCATATGATCAAATCTTCTTTCCCAATCTATTTCACAGAAAACTTCGTCTTCCTGCGGAAACTCCTCTACAACGTGATAGACAATCCCATCCTTTTCATAAACGCCTACAACTTTTTTCCCTCCTATTACACCCGTATCATGAGGCTGACCACCGCCTTCCGGGTAAAAATAAGTTCTATCTAATATCAGGATTTTTTTACCTTTTTCCTCTCTTTTTTCTAAAATCTTAGCTTTAAATTCCTTTATATAGCTGTCCTCATAAAAAAGCATTGCCTTTATCCCCCCATTGTATGAATAAGATTGCACATAAAAGGCAATCTTATTCATACACTTTTGTCCCTAAAATTTTTGTGAGCTTTCTAAACTCTTCTATTATTTTTTTGGTTATAGGACCTGGTTTGCCATCTCCTATTACTCTATGGTCTACCTCTACTACAGGAATCGCTTCTGCCGCCGTACCCGTTAGAAAACATTCATCAGCGGTGTATACATTAAACAGTGAAAAATATTTCTCTTCAAAAGGAATATTAAGCTCTTTAGCTATATCAATTACTGTAGCTCGAGTTATACCTCCTAAAGCTCCAACAGCAGAGGGTGGTGAATACAAAACACCGTCAGAAATTATAAAAATATTGTCTCCTGTACACTCAGCTACATATCCTTCTTGATTTAAAATTAAAGCCTCGGGATACCCAGCTTTTACTGCTTCAATTTTGGCCAAAATATTATTTAAATAGTTTAAAGATTTTATTTGTGGATCCAACGCCTGTATTGAATTTCTCCTAAAAGAGGAAGTTATGATCTTAAGTCCCGTTTCATACATGGATTCCGGATATAAAGCAATTTTATCGGCAATTATAACTACCGTGGGTTTAGGACATTTATAAGGGTCAAGCCCTAAGTCTCCTTTCCCCCTTGACACGACTAATCTTATGTAAGCATCTTTTAAATTATTGATTTTCACCGTTTCAACAACTTTTTCTTTCATCTCCTCCATAGAAAGCGGAATATCTAAAAGAAGAACTTTTGCCATGCTGTAAAGCCTCTTTAAGTGCTCATCCAGTTTAAATATGACTCCATCATACACCCTTATTCCTTCAAAAATTCCATCTCCATAAAGATACCCATGGTCAAAAACCGAAATACATGCCTTTTCACTATCCACAAATTCTCCATTTACATATACTAATCCCATTCCATGACTCCTCCTTCATTTTTTTAAATTAATTTAGTAAAATTTTATCACTCTAAAACAGATTAGTCAACGAAAAAATAAAAAAGAGGTACTTGTCAAATCAAAAAACCTATGCTATAATAACATTCGTCAAGGCGCTGCCGAATGGTGTAATGGTAGCACAGGTGACTCTGGATCACCTGGTCTAGGTTCGAGTCCTAGTTCGGCAGCCAATTTTTTGGCCCCATCGTCTAGTGGCCTAGGACACCGCCCTCTCACGGCGGAGACAGGGGTTCGAGTCCCCTTGGGGCTACCAAGCTTGAAAATACTTATATTGTAGATTTCTGGTACCTCCCTCAAAGCACCTGGTACGACGACTCTGATGGGGAGGTGTTTTTACATTTGGTACAAGAACCTTATGAGAATCCCTCCCAAAAGGGCAAGCAACATGCTAAGCATTGTACCAATTAGATAATATTCGGCAAAGTTTTTGTCATCAAGCTCTTTATATCTCGCTATAGACTTTGCAGCTATTACAAAACCTGCTGCAGCTACTTGACCCATAGCCACTAGAGTTGTCATCAAAATCCTCTCTATTATTCCTATTATCTTTCCCGAAGTGGTAATTTCCGCTTTAGGAACATACACAAGTGGACTTAAAAGGGCATATCTTATAAAAATCGCTCCCCCAAGCACAACATAAATATAGACTGTAAGAATCGAAAATACTTGAAAATAGGTTTCAAAGTGAACTCCCAAAAAGGAAGGCCTTAAAAAATCTGCAATTTTTAATCCTATCAAGACCATAGTAATAATATGTGAAATCTGGTCTAATACAAAGGAATTTAAACTTTCACTTTTAAACAGCTTATACTTCCCCCAGTCAATCAAAATATGGAACACAGATAGTGCTATGAGATACGGAAAAGCCCCTGTTGTAAAAAAGACCATCAGAACTATGTTAAGACTTAGAACGATTAAGAAATGCTCCATAAAACTCCTAAATTTCCCATCTAATTTTCTTTTTACCATCTTTTCCGTTTGAAAAACATAATCGCCCAGCCCGTGAGAAAAAAACAATAAAATTATCGAAAAAAGTAAAATTTTCACCCGTCTTTTTCCCCCTCCAGGCCGAATTTTAAAAGACTTATAATCGCTTTTTCACCCTCTACCACTGCTGGCCATTTCGCTGCATGACATCTTTTTGAAACATTTTGCGGCGCTACTTTCAAAATCTCCGCCGCTTTATGATATGTCCCATAAATCTCGTAAGCTATTACAGCCTCCCACTGACCCATAGTCCACTTTGACTCCAGCGCATCGATAAGTGTAAATAAAGCCGTGACAATATTTTCTAAAAAGGGAGCTCCCATTTTAACCACAGTCAAGACATTGTCACCACAGGAAGTTAAAGCCTCTCTCGCTCTGTAAAAAGCTTCTCCATCCATTTCCCAAGAAGTGCTTTTTACTTCTGTCGAAATCTCCCCTATGCCTATGCCAATCCTTAAAACAGCTGGAAGAAAGCTAAACCTCAGCTTTCTGACTACTTTAGGCAAAGAATCTCCATCTGCCACAATGCCTTGAATTTCGTCACCTCTCATAAGTGAAAAAGGCACAAAGAGGCTCCCAGAGCATAGATCATTAGCTTGATTCACTGCTTCTAAAAAAAATTCTCGCTTTATTCCTTTTTTTAGAAGTTCTCTTGACTTCACTATGTCGGCAGTAATCACAAAGTACATTTTATTTTCACCCTTTCATGGGTTAAAAGGATGATATCACCCATCTATAGGTGATATCATCCTTCTATATTTTCTTCAATGAATTTTATAGCTTTTTCAAGCCGACTAATCGTCTTTTCTTTACCTAAAAACTCCATAATATCGAACAAACCTGGTCCAAAAGTTTTGCCAGAAATGGCTAACCTTGTTGGATGGAAAAGAGCACTACTGGATATTCCAAGTTCTTCTACCAGCTTTCTATAAGCTTCTTCTGCAGTAGTTTTATTGAAAGGATCTAGATTCCTAAGAACCTCCACAGCCTTTTTAAGAATTTCTACTGTCCCTTCTTTAGTAAAATATTTCTGAACCCCTTTTTCATCGTAGCTTTCCACATCTTTAAAATAATAAGTCATGGCTTCTGCTATATCTACCAGTGTCTTTTCCCTTTCTCTTACAACGGCAACTATCCTCTTTATATACTCATAATCGTAGTTTTCTCCTATTAATCCCTTCTTCTGTAAAAACGGTATAACTGCCTGTGTCAATTTATCCAGATCGTAGTTTCTTATGTAATGTCCATTTATCCATGTTAATTTCTGTACATCGTAAATTGCAGGATTTTTTGAAACTCTCTCAAGCGAAAATTCTCTTATGCTTTTTTGAACGTCAAATATCTCTTCTCCATCTAAAGGAGCCCATCCCAAAAGAGTAATATAATTGACAATTGCTTCCGGTAAATATCCTTGATCTTTAAACTCTTGAACAGAAGTCGCTCCGTGCCTTTTTGAGAGCTTAGTCCTATCCGGAGCCAAAACCATTGACACATGAGCAAATTGAGGTATTGGGACATTTAAAGCCTTATATATAAGAATCTGCTTTGGCGTGTTTGAAAGATGCTCTTCAGCCCTTATTACATGAGTAATCCCCATTTGATAATCGTCTATTACTGTAGCAAAATTATAAGTAGGTATTCCATCCGATTTCATTATTATAAAATCATCAATTGTTGAGTTATCAAATTCAACATCTCCTCTTATTATGTCATGAACCACAGTTTTTCCTTCACCCGGAGTCTTTAGACGTATGACTGGTTTTCTGCCCTCTTTAAGATAGTTTTCTATCTCTTTTTTTGTCAAATTCCTGCACTTGCCCGGATACATAAAGGGCTTACCTTGCTTTTCAGCCTCCTTTCTCATTTCTTCTAGTTCTTCTTTTGTACAAAAACAGTAATAGGCTTTGCCTTCCTCCAACAACTTATTTGCAAACTTCCTATATTCCTCTAATCTCTGTGACTGATATATCGGCCCTTCATCCCAGTCTATTCCCAACCACTGAAGCCCCTCTAATATTCCCTTCATAGATTCTTCAGTAGACCTTTCTAAATCCGTATCATCAACTCTTAAAATAAACTTGCCACCATGATGTCTTGCAAAAAGCCAGTTAAAAAGAGCAGTTCTTGCTCCTCCTATATGAAGACTACCTGTGGGGCTTGGTGCAAATCTTACTCTGACCTCTGTCATCCTCTCACCTTCTTCTTTAGATTTGAACTATTCTTGATTATACTTTAACTGATTTATTTTTTCAAGGAAATAAAAATGTGGTATAATTGGTATTGTAAAAATTTTTTAAAGGAGCTGTTTTTATGAAAGACATTGTAATAAATTTGCTTGCAGAAAGAGGCGTTCAAATTGAAGATATGGCCGTTTTAGTATTAGACCTTCAGAAAAAATATTATGAAGACCTCACCATTGAAGAATGCGCAGAAAACCTGCATCATGTCTTGGAAAAACGAGAAGTACAAAATGCTATCCTTACCGGAATAGCTCTTGATAAACTAGCTGAACAAGACCTTTTAGAAGAACCCTTGCTTTCCATTCTAAAAAGGGATGAACCCTTATACGGCATAGACGAAATTCTTGCCCTAGGAATAACAAATGTGTATGGCTCCATAGGGCTTACAAACTTCGGATATCTTGACAAAGTCAAGCCCGGAATAATAGGAAAATTAAATGCAGAAAAAGAAAAAAGGTGTAATACATTCATAGATGACCTTGTAGCTGCCATAGTTGCTGCCGCTTGCGCTAGAATAGCTCATTCAAGGAAAAGCAGTCTCCCCTCTGATTGATAATAAAGAGGGGTTATTTTTTTAACAGAATCTTCAAATATCCATCTTCTGAAGAGATATGATTTAATTTCCATCCTTCTAAAGGAACATTAAAACTAAGCGTTGTATCATATCCCTCTACCATTTTTTGAAGTAGGTTACCTTCAATCATAATCCCCTGAACTTTTATAGAATCAAACACAAATCTTATCTTGTTATCCTCTATCTCAAATTTCCCTTTTGCATCGTATTTGTTTTCCTCCTTTATTTCAAAACCGCCGTTTATGAAATAAACTTCTACCTGTCTCAGTTTTTCATCGTAAGAACGAAAAAGATTCGTCACATCCTTATCATAAAAGGTAGCTTCAGCACTAAAAAATGAAAGCTTGACATCATGAGGTTGAAGCTTTTCCCAGGGAAGTTTAGGAATACTACTTAACAGAAAATCCAAAGAAGAAAGAGAAGAACTTGTATTTTCCACAATTTCTAATATCCTCTGATAATTTTCTATTTTAGCCTTTATTTCCTTAAGCACCTCATCTTTGCTTCTTTTTAATTCCTCTAATTTTATTATAACACTTTTTTCCTCTTCCTGCTTTTGTAAAAGGAGTTCCCTTTCCTGAGCAAGCTGTTTTTCTTCCTCTTTCTTATGTTTCACGAGATTATAAAGATTTTCAAGTTTGTCATAATAATAGTTTGTAACCACATCTATATAGATAAGCCTGTGAAGGAGGTCCGTTGCATCCTTTGCCATCAACAACAAAGACAAAATTGCATTAGTACCTGACATATATAAAAACCTAAACCAGCTATTCAATATAATCTTTTCTTTTTCTATATCCTTAGAAACCCTGTCAATTTCTTTTTCTTTTTCTTCAATTACTACGTTAAGTTTTTCTATTTCTGCTGTAATCTCCTCCAACTTCTTTTGGGATTTTAGTTTTTCTACATCAAGATTTAATATTTCTATAATGACCTCCTGCTCCTTTTGTTTTAATTGATAAAATTCCCCTAATTCTCCCTCTTGGCCTTTCACTATAAGAAAGTTAATTATAAAGATGCTTGTCAATGCAATCGAAATTATCCTTTTCATAGCACCCCTCATTTATATGTAATTTTTTGTTCCATATGGAACTAAATCCTATTTAATCTACTGTAATTTTGTCCTTTATCTGCTCAAACATTTTAGGACCAATTCTAGGAACATTCATTATATCTTCGATCTTTTTAAAGGGTCCTTTAGCCTCCCTGAATTCTATGATCCTATCAGCAGTAACTGGACCAATGCCGGGCAGAGTCTGAAGTTCCTCTTTTGTAGCGGTATTTATATTCACTTTTTTTGAATTTGAATAAGAATTAACATATAAAGGAGAATTTTCAATTTTTTCTCCTTTTTTGAATACCTTTATCATTTGTTCATCTTTTACCTTTTGAGCCAAGTTGATATTAGATAAATCCGCCTCTTCAAGCACTCCTCCTGCTTTTTCTATAGCATCTATCACCCTCTCTCCCTCTTTCATTATGTAAACCCCTGGATTTTTCACCTCTCCAGTAACATAAACCTTTATTTCAATAGGTTCATGTTCTGAGGCCTTTTCAGCTGTTAACTCAGATTGAGAAGTATCTACAATAAAATCGGCCTTCAGCTGGCTATTTCTATACATTACATATCCAGAAAAAAGCAATATTACAGACAAAAGGATTATTATGGCGTACTGCTGTCTTTTGGTAAATTGTACCATAAGATCACCTCATTTTGCAAGCTCCTTTATTTATTTCTACACCCATTAAAAAATTCCTTTTTACTTTTATCATTTTTTTGGTATACTTTAATTATGAACAATACAATGGAGGCGCGAAAATGACTAAAAGATTAATAGCTTTTTTCGCGATAATTATAATCTCTTTTTTGTCAATCTCAGCATACGCAGAAACTTTGAAACCTCCAGAAATTGTCGGACCTACCGCAGTATTGATAGACTTCACTACAGGTCAGATACTATATGACAAAAACATGCATAAAAGAATGTACCCAGCAAGTACTACGAAGATTTTGACTGCTATACTTGCTTTAGAAAAAGGAAGACTGGATGATATTGTAACCTGTAGTGAAAATGTAACTAAAATTGAAGGAAATTCAATATTTTTATCTCCGGGCGAACAGCTCACCCTTGAACAGTTGCTTTATGCTTTGATGTTAGAATCTGCAAACGATGCTGCAATAGCAATTGCAGAGCATATAGGTGGAAGTGTAGAAAATTTTACTAAAATGATGAACGAAAAAGCGAGGGAAATAGGTGCTTACAACAGCCATTTTGTAAATCCAAATGGATTGCCTGATGAAAATCATTATTCTACGCCATATGATATGGCACAAATTGCAAGATATGCCATGCAAAATCCAGAATTTAGGAAAATTGTGAGCACTCTCCATTATCAAATCCCTCCGACAAACAAGTTCGACAAACCGAGAGACCTATGGATAAGCAATCGCTTACTTAAACCTTCTCGTTTCTATTATGAGGGAGCCGATGGCGTAAAAACAGGCTACACTGTAGCTGCAGGACAAGTGTTGGTGGCTTCTGCAACGCGAGACGGGCACAGGCTTATATCTGTTATAATGGGAGATGAAGGCATAAACATTTGGACAGATACTATAAAGCTTTTAGATTACGGTTTTCAAAACTTTTCCCTTGTAAGAGTAACACAAAAGGGCGAGGTGATAACTTCTATAGATCTTGGGAAAAGCGGATTTAAGCTTCCTTTAATTGCACAAAAGGACTTTTATTATGAGGTTCCAAAAGGTAAAGAAAATGCCATAAAAACAGAAGTTGTACTAAAACAAGACATAAAAGCTCCCATTCAAAAAGGTAAAGTCTTAGGATATATAAAATACACACTTGATGGAAAGGAGATAGGAACAAACCCGCTAATTGCCTCAGAAGATGTGTATAAAAACTTTTTGGGGAATTACTACAACGAAAAGGAAAAAAATCCTATTGCACATCCTCTAAAATTGATCTTTGGCATAGCTTCTTTTAGCCTAGCTTTTCTTCTCTGGAGAAGGCAAAAAATAAAGCAAAGAAAAAGATTTATATTTTCTAACAAATACTAAAAAGGAGGGGACACATCCCTCCTTTAAGTTTGTTGGCAAAGTCCTTTTTAGCTTAAATAGCATTTTGTGTTAATGCTTGTAAAAGGTCCCCAAGTTTAGTTATTGCTTTGGAAATGCAAAAATAAAAGGGCGCAAGAAGAGAATTCGCGCCCTTCTTTTTCCTAAATTTAATTTACAAAAGGGAGCGTTCTTTTTTATACTCTCTTAAAATCTTCTCTACCCTTTCTTCTTCTGGTATGATCCTATGCTTTTCGTAGTCATAGGCATAGCAGGCTCCATCTATAACTTTTGTCTGAAGAGCTCCTTTGGCGTATTTATTACCCTTTAAATGAGGTGCATCTAAAAGACCTATTTCTATAGCTGTTGCCAAAACATCCGGGTCAGACCATGGATCTTCACTATGGGGCGCTATTTCTTTTATAGCCTCAAGCAAAATCCTTGCTTCTTTTTTGAGCTGTTCTTTCCTCTTTATCACATCTTCGTCTTTAGTCAAGTCTGGCATTCCAAACATAGTATTTTTTATCACAGCCTTTACTATTTTCACGCTTTCAATTATGTCCTCAGGCGTTGCCGCGTGGTGAGCTTCACAATATCCAACTACGTGATATATGTGAGGTTTAATAGCCATAGATAAATATGCGCTAGAAGCAAGCTGTCCTTTTGCTTCTAAAAGGTCAGAGGGAAAACTTGCAAGACCTGCTCTTGCTTGCCTTATCACTCTAAAGTTTTCATCTTCTAAGTCCTCTATAAGTTCTATTTTTGCAAGCATCTTTGCTAAGTCCATTTTAGGGGAAATAGAAGCTGGAACATTGAACATAAACTGTGCTACATAATCCCTAACCCCCATTTTCTTTGCGTTATATGCCGCAAGAAACGCAGTTACAACCCCTATAACATCATGGGCATCTCTTAAGCTCCAGTGATGAGCCTCATTTACTTCTACAGGCACACCTCTTTCTGCATGCCACTTCATCAATTGCTGGTTTTCCCTTATGGAAGTTCTTACATCTCTTGGGCCTCTCCCGTCAAGCACATTGTACCAGCTCAATGGTATAGCAGCCCATGCGTTTTTTATAGTCCTTAAAAGCATTTCTGCCATCTTAAAAACATCATTAGTTCCGCTATAACACCTCAAAAGTGGATAATTACCCCTTCTTGATGCTTCATATATTCGTATTAAATCCTCTTCTTTTCTTATAGGAACTCCTCCTGCTCCATCTAGAGCTGGATCGTATTTTTTATCGAAGAAGTGCTCTTGTGCATTCTGGTCAGGAGCTATGGAAATCACGTCTAAAACTTCTGCCTCAGCTATTCTTTTGACACCCTCTATGGTATCCTCCAATGAAGGAAGTCCAAAGTGGTGTCTTATGATGGGATAGGGGAATTTATCCTCAATCCTTCCAATCAGAGTATCTGCAAAAACTCTTTTCTGAAAAAATGAAATTCCTCCTCTTAAGAAATTGATAGTTTCCTCGTCTCCTTTTGTGCCGTCAAAAACTGCAGAAAATATCCCTGATCTTCTTGCGACCTCTGCATTGGGTTCTGTCCCTCCAAATACCCATTTGATATTTTTTAAATTATTCCTTTCTATCTTATCTTTAAGTTCTTTTAACAAGTTCTCCAAAGCTTGTGGAGTAAGTCTGTAACTTACCCCTACAATTTCAGGTTGATA
Organism: Caldanaerobacter sp.; assembly: GCF_049701115.1. Lineage (NCBI taxonomy): Bacteria > Bacillati > Bacillota > Clostridia > Thermoanaerobacterales > Thermoanaerobacteraceae > Caldanaerobacter > Caldanaerobacter sp. The sequence continues at coordinate 36,142 of NZ_JBNATX010000008.1, forward strand.
CTCTTTTACAGCCTCAATCAATTTATCTATTGGAACGGCTGGCCCCAAAAACACTGTCTCATAACCCTGCTGTTCTGCAAACTTTAAGAAATTATACACGCCAGCAACATGAACACAATTTCCAATTGAACCGGCAACAATAAGCTTTCTCATGCTGTCGCAACCTCCTTTCTCTTCCCTTCTACTAGTTCTATGATCTCATTAGGAGACATTCCACTTATTCCGAGTTTATCAGCAGTTCTTCCTATTTCCCAGTAATCTTTTCCGTGCATTACAGAAGCCAAATGTATTATCGCGTCAATTGTAGGTGTTTTCACACCTATTTCTTTTCCGATAGAAGAGATAGGAACAAGGCTCATAGGAACATCCTCAAAAATATACCTGCAATTTACAGTATCAGGTGCCATAAGCCCTATATAAGCTTTTGTGTTCTGTATAGCTTCATAAAGAGTATCTCCCTCAGCGTTATAACTTTCTTTAAGCCATCTTTTAGCAGAGATAGTTTTTACGCCTAAAGCTTTTGCTACCATCATTCTTTCATTGTCAATCTTTTCAAGGATTTTAGCGACAGAAGGTGAAATCCCTTCTCTGTAGTATTCAAAATTTCCTTTAGTAGTCTCAATCCTGGCAGCATTTAAAAGCGTTGGAGCAGGATGGAAAATTGCTCCAAAATTATTGAAGCTGGTTTCTAACACATTCTCAGCAGCTACAAACTGTGGAAAAGCGATATTGAGAATTTCCACTACTTCTTCCGTTTTATCTTTAGGAATTGCAGCAACTGACACTATGTCTTTAATCTTATATATCCTGGCCTTACCATTAGAAGACCTGCAAGCATAGATAAAAGTATCGGTTTCAGCAACGACAACTTCTATATCACTTCTCTTTTTAAATATGTTGTGAACTTCCAATGCTCCCCCTGTTCTTCCCGGATTTAATACTACTATCTGACCTTCTTTTAAGTGGGGCAAAAGCTCTTCTGCAATCGTGGCATGGGCAGATGCAGGCACAGCTACTAGTATCATATCTGCATCTTTTACAGCTTTGGCTATATCGTCAGTGACAAGATTCAACTTCCCAAATCCTTCAACTTCTCCTTCTAGTTCTATACCACCTTTTTGTATTATTGGAATCAATTTTTCATAAGTTCTGTTGTATAAATTTACTTTAAATCCTTTTAATGCAAGATGTCCGGCAATTGCCTGCCCCCCGTTACCCGCTCCGATTACAGCAAAATAAGGCATTTTCATGCCTATACCCACCCCCTTGCCAAAGAAATGAAAAAGCTATAGAAGGACTTCTATAGCTTTATTTTCGGTGTCAAAAAGGTAATAAGACACCTTACATGCTATCATCCTTCTCTTTCAACGCTTACGGGGTTAGCTGACGGGTTCGGGTCGAAAGATAACCCTACCATCTTATAAAAGATGGATTCACCCCAAAAGAGTGGGTCCCCCGCTTCTTAACGAATTCAGCGTTTAGCATGTTATTCAATTATACAAAAACCCGTTTTTATTATATCATAAAATAAAATGTTTGTAAAGTAAAATAAAGGAATCAGGTGTCAGTATTTTCCAAAATCTTCTCCTACTCTTATTTCATCCAGATAGTTGTAAATAGTGTATCTGGACACGCACAAAATTTTTGCCACATAGTCTACAGCACCTCTTATAAGGAAGGTACCCTTTGCATCCAGCATCTTAACTATCTGCACTTTTTCTTCCTTTGTCATGAAATTTACAGGTTTTCCGAAACTTTCCAATGTCGTGTTCACTATACTTTCTAAAACATCGCTTACACTACCTGTATAAGATTCCTTGTTTTCCTCTGAAGGCTCTGATATTTCACAGAATTCTGACAAAGTATTTTTTACAAGAATAAACTCCGATATGTCTATATTTACTGTCAAACAACCTACAGCTTTCCCATTTTCGTCTTTTATAAAAATAGCAGAAGATTTTAATATCTTCCCGTCTCTGGACTTGTTTTTGAAATTAATCATGTCTTCTAAACTGTCTGATTTTAATGCCTTTTGAATCACATCAGGCAAAGGGCTCCCCTTTTCTCTCCCAGTAACGTGCCCATTAGCAATGGCAATTATAGGCCCTTGAGGTGATGAAAGGTCGTGAAGAGCTACTTCGCAATTTTTCCCAAATGTGTTTGCAAGACTTTCTACTATAGGCGCAATACTTTTTAAAAGCGGATGAGTACCCATCGGATTGAATCCCCCTATTATACCAGATTGTGTGCGGATGTGAAAAAAGAAATGATTAAAAATTTATTAACGTTATTATACATGCCTTATCCTCTGTTGTCAAGCACTATCTCTTTAGCATCTGCCCATAATCTTTCAAGACTGTAAAATTCCCTTGCTTCCTGCTGAAAAATGTGAACCACTACGTCTTCATAATCCATTAAAATCCACTCAGACGCAAAGTCTTTCTCCACATGGTCCACAAATATACCTTCTTCTCCCAATTTTTTCTCCACCTCATCCGCCAATGCCTGCACATGTGTACTAGATTTACCGGTTGCTATTATAAAATAATCTGCAATGGTAGTAAGTTCGCCAATATACAAAATTTTCACATCAAAAGCCTTTTTTTCATCTAAAATCCTAAAGATTTTATTCACTTTCTCCCTTGTCTCTATCACTAAATCACCCCTCTAAGCTTACATTTTTTCCTAAAATTATGGTTACATCAGCATCGCTTTTTTTCTGGTAGTCCTCTACTATCACAGCATTTTTAAGAAATTTTCTAAGCTCATCTGCAACTTTTTTATTCCCACTCCTTAAAATTATCTGAGTAGTATCATAAGATGCACCATTAACATTCCCCACTCGAACTACATCAAAGCCCTGTTGTTTTAAAATTTCCGCCACTTTCCCTGCAGCCCCGGGAATGCCACACCCATTTAATACTTCTACCTTAACAGACTGATTTAATTCCCCCTTTTTTAGATCTGACATAAATTTTTTTATCTCCTCTGGATTTACGACATAATAAGCTATACCATTTATATACTCCGGATTTCCAGGTAACGTAGCAGTAATTATGTCATTTTTACTGACTTTTGCAGTATACTCGGCGTATTTGATCATGAGAGAGGGAGGAATATTAGTTTCTACATATTGATTGACTGTCTTTAATAGTTGAGGTAATTTCAAAAGAATAGAAGGGCTTTTAATTTTGTCCAAAGCCGCCAGCAAAAATTCCCTTTGGACCTTTACCCTCTCTAAATCTTGCTCGGCATAACCGTGTCTAAACCTCACTAACTGCAAAGCTTTTTCTCCATCTAAATGTTGCCACCCTTTTTTAAGGTGTATGTGCAAATTTCCTGCATAATCGTCATAATTCATGTCCATAGGGATATTCATCTCCACACCGCCTATAGCATCTACAAGTTTCTTAAAACCTTCATAGTCAATTTTCACATAGTAGTTAATATCTTCCCCAATAAGCTGTGATACTTCTTCCATAGCTAGTTTAGGTCCACCAATTGGATAAGCTGCATTTATCTTTTGAACCCCATGACCAGAAATTGTAACCATGGTATCTCTCGGAATAGATAGTATATATCCTTTTTGCGTATTGACATTGTAGGAGACCACCATCATCGTATCTGACCTATGAGGGTCATCAGGAGAAGTTTCATCAATTCCTAAAATTAGGACCTTTATCTCTTCAGGATTTTTCTTATCCCCTTTAGCTGGAAGGTTCATCAAACTCGCATCAGAAGGGTTTAAAGACTTCAAGTAGATATAAGCTCCTGTTCCTAAACTAAGTATCAATAATCCCAAAAAAAGAGCAAAAATCTTAAGAAATCTTTTCATGTTTCTCCTCTCCCAACTTTAAAAGGATGTCGTTTCTTCCACTTACAGTTTTCTCATAAAGTATCATATTTCTCTTTATCACATAGCATATAGTGCTGTCATAGGCTCTTAAAACAGCTAAATCTAAATCCTTCCAGGAAAGTTCCCTTAATTCCTCTACTCCTTCAAAATCTCTATTTGGCTCTATATAGTCTGCTAAAAATATAATCTTGTCTAAAACAGACATGTTAACATCTCCCGTAGTGTGAAGAGCAATCGCTCTTTTTATCTCTTCATCTGTTACTCCAAACAATTCTTGAACCATACAAGCTCCAACAGGTCCATGCAATAAAAAAGGTACTTTAAGAAGAATATTATCTACAGGAACTCCGTACTTGTAAGCCATCTTTAAAAGTTCTTCATCAGATAAACCTTTTGCACAGTCATGCAAAAGCCCTGCCACCATTGCTTTCTCTACATCTGCACCATATTTTTCTGCCAGCTTTAAAGCAGTTTCCATAACTCCTATTGAATGGGAATACCTTTCTTTATCGAGAATTTCCTTTAATTTCGCTTTCATTCTTTCGATATCATATTTCATATACTATCATCCTCTTTGTAAAGCCCGTACTTTTGTATATACCTTTCTACAGGTTCAGGCAAAAGGTATTTTATAGGTCTACCCTTTGCGACTCTTTCCCTTATATCAGTAGAAGAAATAGCTAAAGAAGGAACTGTAACTTTATAAATCACATTTCCATAAAGGTTCCTTATCTTGTCAAGTTCCTGGTCTATCTTATTCCCCTCAATACCTGGACGAGTTGCAGCTACAAAATAGCACAGCCTCAAAAGCTCGTCCGCATTTTTCCACGTAAGAATCTCCAGTACCGCATCTGCTCCTGTTATAAAGTAGAATAGCGTTTCGTCACCGTACAACTTTTTAAATTCTTTGATAGTATCAATCGTGTAAGTGTAACCTTCTCTTTCTATTTCAATCGAAGAAACCTCAAAAAAAGGATTTGTTATTGTAGCTAAAATAGTCATTAAATATCTATGCTTTTTGTCGGTAACTTTCCTTTTAACCTTGTGGGGAGGATTACCAGCAGGAACAAAAATCACTTTATCCAGCTTAAATTCGTCTCTCACGGCTTCCGCTGTAACTAAATGACCATAGTGTATAGGATCAAACGTACCTCCCATTATGCCAAGTCTTAGCTCCCTTTTCAATTTATATCCCCCTGCTCTTTAATATATATCTAAATTATACCTTATAAAAGGGCAAATACACAACTTGAAGTTTTTAATCGTAGTATTCAAACTCAAAATCCCTCACATTTATGGTATCCCCACTTTTAAATCCTTTTTTCTTAAGTTCTTCTATTACTCCGCTTTTACGAAGCAAAATTTCAAAATACCTAAGTGAATGTTCGTCCTGTAGATTTATTCTCTTTAAAAGTTTGTCAATCTTGCTCCCTTTTAGGTAGTAGGTATTCCCATGAACTTCTATCTCAAGAATATCTTCCTCTTCAGGAGGATTATATACTATCACATCAGGAGCTTCCTCACCTTTTTCTATGGGTATGGAAGACAAAATTTCAATCACCTTATCTAGAAGTAAATCCACTCCCTCTCTTGTAAGAGCAGATATAGGATACACTTCATATCCTCTTTTTCTTATCTCCTTTTCAAAATTACTGTAGTTCTCCTTAGCTTCAGGCAAATCCATCTTATTTGCCGCTACAATCTGAGGCAAAGTCAAAAGCCTCTCATCATAAAGCCTTAACTCTTCATTTATTTTTTCAAAATCTTCTACAGGATCTCTCCCCTCAATGCCAGATATGTCTACCACGTGAACAAGCATCTTTGTTCTTTCAATGTGTCTTAAAAAATCGTGTCCTAATCCTTCTCCCCTGTGAGCTCCTTCAATAAGTCCAGGGATATCAGCCATTACAAATGACCTACCTTTGTGTTCTACCACTCCCAAATTTGGTATCAACGTCGTGAAAGGATAATTAGCAATTTTAGGTTTGGCCCTACTGCAGCTTGCCAATAGGGTGGACTTCCCAGCATTAGGAAAACCAACCAAACCCACATCTGCAAGGAGTTTAAGTTCTAACCTTACCCACATTCCTCTTCCTTTTTCACCGCTTTCAGCAAAACGAGGAGTCTTCAAGGTAGGAGTAGCAAACTTAGCATTTCCTCTTCCTCCTTTTCCACCTCTTAACACAATAGCTTTTTGATAAGGCTTTGTAAGGTCTGCTATTAATTCTCCTGTCTCATCATTTACTATGGTAGTACCTACTGGAACTTTTATATAGAGGTCTTCGCCATTTTTTCCATATTGATTTTTACTTTTTCCATTCTCCCCATTTTCAGCCACATATTTTCTCTTATATTTAAAGTCCAAAAGAGTAGAAAGATTTGGATCCGCTATAAAGATAACATCTCCGCCTTTTCCCCCATCTCCTCCATCAGGGCCTCCATAGGGAACGTATTTTTCTCTTCTAAAAGAGATGAAGCCATTTCCCCCGTCTCCGGCTTTTATATATATCCTAGCTGTATCGATAAACACTATATCACCCGCCTCAACTCTTCATAATTCTTTTATCTATATAGGATAACTCTCTTATTTTATTGTACCTTTTTAAGAAGGCTTTTTATAATTTCTTCGGGGTTTTCAAAATTAAAAACTTCTCTTTCCTCATTTAAGTTGGCAATCATCTTGTGTATATATTCTATTAGTTTATCCAATTTACCCAATTGAGCATATCCCAAAAGCACCTGAAGATCGTTTAAAAGCTCGTGCCGCCTTTTCCTGATATATTTAACCAATAAATCCATATCTATTTCATCTGCCACATGCATCCCACACTTTCTAATTGAAATTATGAAAAAATCCTGGCATAAACCAGGATTTAGTTCTGAGCAACTTTTCTTTCTGGATACACACTTACTTGTTTCTTGTCACGGCCCTTCCTTTCAAACACTACATACCCATCTATCAAAGCAAAAAGCGTGTCGTCTTTCCCTATTCCTACGTTAGCACCTGGATGTATTTTAGTACCTCTCTGCCTTACCAGTATATTTCCTGCAAGTACAAACTGTCCATCTCCTCTTTTTACACCTAATCTTTTGGATTCGCTGTCTCGTCCGTTTCTGGAACTTCCAACTCCCTTTTTATGAGCAAAAAGCTGTAGTATCATTTTCTACACCTCCTCTACCTTCACATAATCACTGTACCCCTGAGCCACATCCTTAAGCCCTAAAAGCATGGTTTCCAGTATGGCCTGAAGCTTGATTCTGTCTATTTCTTTTAATGCTTGTTCAATTTCTACTTCTAAATTACCCTCCTCAATTTTCTTTCTAATCTTTACACCTTCTATATTTTCTATTCCTAAAACCGCCGTCTGAGAAATAGCAGATACAGCAGCACACACTATATCCTTTCCGTATTCGTCATATCCTGCGTGCCCTTTTATGCTAAACTTGTATATGCCTCTTTCAGGAGTCCTCCATACTTTTACTTCAATCATGGCTATTTCTCAATCGCTTCTATTTGAATCTTTGTATATGGTTGACGATGTCCCTGTCTTTTTCTATAGTTCTTTTTGGGCTTATACTTAAATACCCTTATCTTTGGACCTTTCCCGTGCTCCAACACCTTTGCAGTAACTTTTACATTTTCAAGATAAGGCTTCCCCACCATCACATTACCGTCCTCAAAGGAGACAGCTAATACCTTATCCAAAGCTATAACTTCTCCCTCAGGGTAATTAAGTTTTTCTACCTTAAGGACATCTCCCTCTTTGACCATGTACTGTTTACCGCCTGTCTCAATTATCGCGTACATAACTGCACCTCCTCCATCCAGTCTCGCCGAGAGCAAGGTAAAATTTTAAAACCCGTCTCGAGCGGCCACAAGTGATATTTTAGCACAATGAAAGGCCAATTGTCAATTAAAAAGCAATGTCAAATGGACTGCGTTCCTTTTTCACCTTCTCCCCCTTCTTTACCTCTATCAAGATTATATTTTTGAAGAGCTGAGACTTTTTGCACAAGTTCTTCCTTTTCCTTTTCAAGCTCCTTTATCCGATTGTTGAGTCCCTTTATAGTAGTACTGTACCTTATCTGACCAATTATTCCTATTATTCCTACCGTTATAGCTCCAATAGCGGCAGAAAGCAGAATGACCAATGCCTGTGACATAGAATAATGCCAATACAAAAAACTTATATCAACTGGACCGGAGTTTGAAATTGCAAAAACAGCTACTATGATAGCAAATATAAGTACAAGAATAGTGTAATACTGTCCTTTCATAAAAATTCACCTCTTTTTCAAATCATTAACACTCTTTTCTTATCTTTATAATAAGTTTATATTTTTAAGTTGTCAACAATAATTACTCAAATTCTACTTCAAACTTACCATACTCGTTAAAAACTTCTTCAAAAACAAATTTAATTCCTTTTTTTTCTTCATAGCGTTCTATAAACTTCTTTTTTGCAATAATTTCCCCCACCTTTTTATCACCTTTTACTACCACCTTTTTTGTCGTAACATGTCTTAAAATTCGCTCAACCTTGTTTTTTAACCTTTTATATATGTACTCTTCAGAACAAACAGTACCACTACCACCACATAAGGGACATTTGGTTTTTAAAAATCGTGAAATCTCTTCTCTCACTTTCTTTCGTGTCATTTCAACAAGCCCAAGTTGAGTAAATCCCAGTACAGTACATTTAGCTCTGTCTTGCTTTAACTTTTCTTTAAAAAAGTCCAGCAGTTGTTTTTTAAAATTTTCGTTTTCCATATCTATGAAATCTATTAGTATAATACCGCCTATGTCTCTTAGTTTAAGCTGTAAAGCAATTTCTTCAGCCGCCTCAAGATTTGTATTGAATATAGTTTCTTCAAGAGAGGTTTTCCCGACATATTTACCTGTATTAACATCGATTATTGTCAAAGCTTCTGTCCTATCTATCACTAAAAAGCCCCCACTTTTCAACCATACCCTTTTGCTAAGCAATTTTTCAACCTGGAAATCCACACCATATATTCCTGAAACATCACCTTCTTCAAGCACAACCTCAATATCCTTTCCTATTTCCCTCAAATATTTTTTTATTTTCTCATATTCTTCTCTATCGTTTATTACAATTTCTTCTACTTCATAGGATAAAAAATCCCTTAAATATTTTATAGCAATACTCTCCTCGCTGAAGATAAGAGAAGGAGAAGGGAGAAGCTTAAAATCTTTTTCAATTTTTTTATATATAGAAAGCAATTTTTCTATATCTAATTTTATATCTTCTTCTTTAGCATCTTTAGAAGACGTCCTCATTATAATACCCATGTTCTCAGGTTTCAACTTTCTTGCAATCTCTATAAGTCTTAGCCTATCTTCATGATTTTCAATTCTGTGGGAGACATTTACATAATTTACAAAGGGCATTAAAACCACATATTCCCCAGGTATAGATATATTAGTCGTGACGCGAGGGCTCTTAAGTCCAATTGCTTCCTTTATAACCTGCACCATAATATCTTGTCCTGGCTTTAAAGCCTTTTGTCCTTCCTCTAAAAATAAAAAAGCATTCTTTTCAAGGCCTATATTTACAAAAGCAGCTTGCATACCTTTTAAAACATTTTCTACTCTCCCTTTGTAAATATTTCCCAAAATATTTTTCCCATTTTTTCTTTCTGGTCTATACTCTCTCAATTTACCATCCTCTAAAAGAGCAATTTGACAAAGTCTTTCATCTATATCGATAACAAGCCTTTTCAAGATTTTCACCCCGGTTCCTCATTCTAAAAATATGTTTTTTCTGTGAATCCTGTAATATTCCAAATTAAAAGCATTGCCCAAATACTCATCAAAAGCCTTCAAAAGATGAAGAGGGTTGGGTGCCCCCTCCCCCAGCTTCATTTTTACGTAAAACTTTGCCTTTTCTTTATTTGTATCAATAAGATAAAATTCCTCAAGGTATGACTTTAAGTCTATGAGTTTTTTCCCTTTCTTAGTATCTTTTTCTATTTCTATAGCATCCTGTGTTAAAAATCTTTTTACAGCCTCACCCAAATCTTCCATTTGTTTTTTTAAAAATACTTCCAGCAAATAATCTGCTTCTTTAATCCGAGATGATAAGGAATCCTTTATATCCACTTCAAAGACCTCTGTAATCTTAATACCAGCAGGCAAAACTTCATTCATCTTCCTCTTAAACTCCTCAGGTGAGATGTCTTCCTCCAAATCAATATCCATATAATCTCCCTCAGTAGTCGCCCCCACTATTAAGGCAGGTCCAAATGAAATCCTTGGATGGGGATTAAATCCCTGAGTCAAAGCTACTTTTATATCGGCTCTTCTTAAAGCCCTTTGCATAACTCTCAAAAGGTCGAGATGGGATATAAATTTTACTTCTTCACCTTTTGTGTATTTGCATCTTAGGCGCTTCAAAACATATAACCCCCTCGTCATAATCCTTTACTCCACAGCCAGTACAGTAATAACGACAATCGGGTGTAATCCTGCCTTCTAAAGCTTTTTTATATTCTCTCTGCAAGAATTTTTTCGTAACCCCGACGTCCACTACATCCCAAGGCAAAATTTCTTCCATGCCCCATTCTCTGTTAGCATAAAAATATGGATTAACTCCCGCTTCTTTAAAAGCTTTTTCCCATTTTTCATAGTCAAAATAATCGTCCCATCCATCAAATTTACAGCCCTTTTCCCAGGCCTTTATTATAGCTTTCCCTACCCTTCTGTCACCTCTAGAAATAACAGCCTCAAGAAAACTCATATGTGGATTGTGCCAGTTGTACTTCAAAGCTTTGCTCTTCAAGCTTTTTTTAAGAAAATCCTGCTTTTCAATTATCTTTTTAATACTATCCTGAGCCACCCACTGAAAAGGCGTAAAAGGTTTTGGGACAAAGGTAGAAGTACTCACCGTAACTCTCAAATTCTTGATGTTTCCTTTGATTTTTTTATAGTTATCAACTATTTTATAAGCCAAATCTACTATTCCTTCCACATCTTCCATCGTCTCAGTAGGAAGTCCAATCATGAAATAAAGCTTTATATTGTTCCACCCCGCTTCAAAAGCAGCAGCCGTGGCCTCTAAAATCTCCTCTTCTGTTATCCCTTTATTTATAACATCTCTTAGCCTCTGCGTTCCGGCTTCCGGTGCTAAAGTAAGTCCTGTTTTTCTTACCTTCTGTATCTCTTTTAGCAAATTCACAGAAACAGCATCCACTCTTGTAGAAGGAATTGAAACACCTATCCCTCTATCTTGATATCTGGATATGAGTTCCCTTATTAGATCTTCAATCTCCGAATAGTCAAAAGTACTCAAGGAAGTCAGAGAAATTTCCTCATATCCTGTCGACTTTACGAGCTTGTCCGCTAATTCAATAATTTTTTCTTTCGATTTTTCCCTCAAAGGCCTGTAAATCATTCCTGCCTGACAAAACCTGCATCCTCGAGTACAACCTCTGAATATCTCAAGCATTATTCTGTCATGCACTATGTCCATAAAAGGAACAATTTGCTCTTCAGGGTGGTACACATTTTCAAAATCCTTTACTATTCTTTTCTTAACCCTCTCCGGAATCCCTTTTTTTATAGGACGTATATCCTTTATTTTTCCATCTTTGTCATATTCCTCAATGTAATACTTTGGTACATATACTCCTTGTATCTGCGCAACAGCCTCTAAAAACTCCTCTCTTTCTCCTTTTCTTTCTTTCCATTCAATATAAGCGTCTATTATCTCATTAATTACTTCCTCTCCCTCACCCATGACAAAAAAATCAATCACATCAGACAAAGGAGCAGGATTGTAGGCACAAGGCCCACCGGCTATAACAAAAGGAAGTCCTTCTCTTTCTCTAGATAAAATAGGTATATTAGCAAGATTTAACATATTTATAACATTAGTATAGCTTAACTCGTACTGAAGAGTAAAACCCACAAAATCAAATTCTGAAAGGGGAGTTTTTGTCTCGAGGGTAAAAAGGGGAATTTTATTTTGCCTCATCAATGCTTCCATATCCACCCAAGGTGCAAATACTCTCTCACAGTACACATCTTCCCTTTTATTTAAAAGATGGTATAAAATTCTAAGTCCAAGGTGAGACATGCCCACCTCATAAACATCGGGAAAAGCAAAGGCAAATCTCACCTTTACTCTTTCTGGATCTTTTAAAATTGAATTCAATTCTCCACCTGTATATCTGGTGGGTTTGCTTACCTTCATGAGCAAATAATCAATTTTTTCCTTTATATCCATTATTTCTCCTCCAATGTTTTTGGTAATCTCCTACTATATCGCCTATATAACTATTTAAACCATATTCCAAAGCTTTTTCAAAAAATTCCGCCTCAGTCATTCTATATTTTTCCCTCAAATTCTCGTCTAATATTATTATAACATGGTATTTTGAAGGCATAAAACCTTTTATTACATCTTTCAACATCATTTTCTCATATGCAGCTACATGATAAACTGACATCAAGCCTTTTTTTTGAAATTCCATCTTTTTTCTATACAAATTTCTCATTTGGGAAAAAGCTGTCATATTTTTTTCTTTGTTAGCCGCAATTACCAGAAAAATCGCCAAAAACAAGTAAAAAATTGATTTTTCCAAATGGTCAATATCACTGAAAAAAAACCATAAAAGGGCAAATGAAATCAAATAACTGCTATACACTGCAATAAACACAGCAGTCCTAAAGTTTAAAAAGCAGGAAAGAAAACTCTTAAAAGCCCTTCCCCCATCCAAGGGTAAACCTGGTAGAAGATTAAAAAAAGCCATCATGAGATTGGCTTTTACAAAATGTTCCATCTCCAAGTGAAAAATTTGGGAAATCAATTCCGAGAGAAAAGCAAAAAAAATGTTAGAAAAAGGTCCAGCTAATGCTATTAAAATTTCTAAATCCGGTCGTATAAAAATGCTCGGGTCAAGAAAGGCAACTCCTCCAAAAGGATATATGTCAAGCTCTAAAACTTCTACCTTCAGCCTTTTTGCCGCCAAAATATGCCCTGCCTCATGTAAACCTAATACAACAGCTATACAAAAAAATTCCTTAGAAAAACCAAAAAAAATCAGTAAAATTCCAAAGAGCAAGGTAGAAAAATGGACTTTTATTCTCATTTTTCACTATCACTGGTAGTTTCGCTTATCACTACCTTTGTAAGTGGGTCTACAGGTTGCCCATTTTCCCATACTTCAAAGTGGAGATGGGGAGCGGTAACTCTGCCGGTGTCTCCCGACTTGCCTATCACCTCTTTTTGTTTTACCTTTTGCCCTTCCTGGACAAAAATCTCCGAAAGATGAGCATAAACGGTTCTTACATCGCCTTCATGCTTCAATACAATTACTTTACCCAAGTCTTCCTTTTCTGTAGCTAACATCACAACCCCATCAAGTGCAGCTTTCACTTCCGTACCTACGGGAACTTCAATATCTATCCCCGTATGCTTTGTCATCTTATTAGTAAATGGATCTATCCTCTCCCCAAAACCCGAGCTTATTTTCCCTTCCACTGGAAGAATCATTCTTGAGGAAATTTTTGAAAGTCTTTCAGAAGAGGATTTTTCCTCCGACTGTGAAAATACTTTAACTACGTTCTCTTTAAGCCAAGGAATTTTAGACTGCACCAATTTTAATCCCTTTTTTGCATTTTCATAGTCTAAATCATACGTCAAGACATTTTTAGTAGCATTCATAAAAGAATTTGTCAAAGGTACATCTACTGCTTTAAAAATCAGAACCATTCCCAAAAATACCATAGCTATTATAAGTTGATTTTCAAAAAGCTCTAAGTACTTTCTGTAAAAGTTAACCCTTTTAGGATAATATCTCATAATAAAAAGCCTCCTTCTATCTACATTTTATTTTGAAGGAGGCCCGCTTATGAATCAAATTTGTCTCCATTCTAAAAGCCCCAACTCCATTCCTTTTAAAAGTACTTCAGCAGTAGCAATATTGGTTGCGACAGGAATTGAATGAACATCACATACCCTCAAAAGCGCAAGAATGTCCGGTTCATGGGGTTGAACAGTAAGGGGATCTCTCAAGAAAATAACAAGGTCGATTTTATTCTCTGCAATCAAAGCCCCTATCTGCTGGTCACCACCTAAAGGGCCAGGCAAAAGGCAGTGGACATCAAGCCCTGTGGCTTTTTTTATGAGTTCCCCCGTATGTCCCGTCGCATACAAATTGCATTTCTCAAATATGTGTTTGTAGGCTATAGCGAAATTGACCATCAAATCTTTCTTTTGATCATGGGCAATGAGTGCGATATTCATAAAAACCCTCCTAAAAATTTATTTTCTGTCTTCTCATGCTTATGCTTTCTAAAAGCCCTATAGCCATCATATCTACCACCATAGCACTACCACCGTAACTCATAAAGGGAAGAGGAATGCCAGTTATAGGCATAAGGCCAATCGTCATACCTATATTTTCAAATATGTGAAAGGCAAACATAGCGATTATACCAACTGCTACAAGCATTCCATATTTATCCTTTGCGTTGTAGGCAATCCTCCATGCCCTATAGAGCAGTACAGCGTAAAGAAGTATAAGAAGAAATGCCCCTATAAATCCTAATTCCTCTCCCACAACAGAAAAAATGAAATCCGTCCACGCTTCTGGAAGATAATAAAGTTGGGTTTGACTGCCGTGGAAAAGCCCCTTCCCCCAAAACATTCCTGAACCTACTGCTATCTTCGATTGTATCACATGATAACCCGTCCCCATAGGGTCTAGTTCGGGATTTAAAAAGGACATAAGCCTATTCCTCTGATAAGGTTTTAAAAGTTTATAACCCACAGGAAGCATTGCAATTCCTAACGCAAAAAGTTGGGCAAGCACTTTTGTTTTTATTCCCGAAATATACACAATCGCTAAAAAAATCGCTATAAAAACAAGTCCTGTCCCCAAATCGGGCTGGAGCATAACTGCAATAAAAGGTATCCCGACATATACAAGAGGACCTATCAATTCTTTGAAAGATTTGATCTCTTCTTGATCACTAAACATATTTGCCAAAGTAAGAACCAAAGCCAATTTAGAAAATTCAGAAGGTTGTATATCGACAGGTCCGAGACTTATCCAGCTTTGTGCTCCATTACTCACTTTCCCTATAACCAGTACAAGCATCAGACCGATCAAGTTTAAGATATATATAAAAGTGGAAAACTTAGCAAATATGTTGTAATCAAAAAGACATATAAACACAATTGAAATAAGGCCTATTAGAATCGCTATAGCCTGTATTACAACCTTCTTATATGAACCTGTCTGTAAAGCATGGGAGGCACTTGTGACCACAACCAGGCTGTATATACAGAGTAATAAAACAACAATTAAAAGACCCCAATCAAAATTTTTAAGCAATTTTCTATCAAACAAGGTGATTCTCCCCTTTTAAAAAATCCACTTTGTATTATATCATACAATACAAGATTAAACTACATAAAAAAACTGGCTGTTCGCCAGTTCAGACTGTTGACAAAGTTTAAGAAGTGGCATTTTGTGTGTAAATGCGACTCGTTGCCAAAGCGATAACTAAACTTGGCGAGCTTGAGAAGCGAAGGCGGGGCGAGCAAAGCGAGCGGCCACCTGAGCCTTTTGGCGAATTGGCCGGCACCCCGCCGGAGCTCGAAAAGTGAGCCTTAGTTTAGTCGCTTTGCAACTCCGGAGCATTAACACAAAATGCCACTTAAATTAATATGGATTTTGTCAACAATCTAAAACTGGCTGTTCGCCAGTTCACCTTATTACTTGTTTCATCTTTTTTATAGGAATGTTGGCATGAAGAGCTGAAATATAGGTATCATCGTTTTTTCTCTCTTTTGTAATCTCCACTTTAAGTTCTTTTTCATCTATGTCAACATAATTTGAGATTACATTTAAAATATCTTCTTTTATCATTTCCAAAAAACGAGGTGAAGCATCCAATCTGTCGTGAACCAACAAAAGCTGGAGCCTCTCCTTTGCTATGTCTTTACTATTGCTTTTCCCGCCAAAGGCCTTAAACAAATCCACTTAAAACACCTCCTTAACTTTCAGGCCATCTTAAAAAGTCTTCTCAACCTGTCCATAAAACCATTGCCCACGTCTAAATTTATCAGAGGTACGTTTTTGTCAAGAAGTCTCTCCACCAAGTTTCTGTAAGCTTGTGAAGCTAATGATTTTTCTTCTAAAACTATGGGTTCGCCCTTATTAGTAGAAATAATTATATTTTCATCATCCGGAATTACTCCCAGAAGGTCAATTGCAAGTATATCTATTATATCCTCTATATCCATCATGTCTCCTCTTTTGACCATATCCATTTTTATTCTATTTATCACAAGAAGAGGGTCATGAAGTTCAGCAGCTTCTAAAAGTCCAATTATCCTATCAGCATCTCTCACTGCCGAAACTTCTGGAGTTGTTACAACAATTGCTCTATCGGCTCCAGCTATAGCATTTTTAAAACCTTGTTCAATCCCTGCCGGGCAATCTACCAATATATAGTCAAACTCCTCTTTTAGGTCCTGTATCAGCTTCCTCATCTGTTCAGGGCTTACCGCCGTCTTGTCCCTAGTTTGAGCAGCAGGTAAAAGATAGAGGGTATCAAACCTCTTATCTCTTATAAGAGCCTGTTTTAATCTGCACTGACCTTCTACAACATCCACAATATCATAAACAATCCGATTCTCAAGCCCCATCACTACATCTAAATTCCTCAAACCTATATCAGTATCTACTAAAGCTACCTTATAACCCTTCATAGCCAGATATGTACCAATATTTGCAGTAGTGGTGGTTTTACCCACTCCTCCCTTTCCTGAAGTTATGACTATTGCTTCCTTCATCCTCCCACTCCATTCCATTAATATTATTTATTAGAATATTTTACCATAAGTCTCCCAGATGGTAAAGTGGCCTTACAATTATCTTGTTTTTTTTCACTACGGCAATCTCCGGATATTCTACTTCTTCCTCCTTGTCAGGAGCTCTTGAAATTATGTTTGCTATTCTAAGTTGCATGGCTTTTAAGGAGGAAGCAACAATAAAAGCCTCTTTATTACCTGTAAAACCCGCATGGGCGATTCCCCTCAATGTCCCCATAACCACTATGTTACCAGCAGCTTGGATAAGACCACCAGGATTTACGTCACCTATTATTACCAAATTGCCATGATATCGTACGACTTGTCCAGACCGAACAGTTCCTTTATGGAATTTAGTGATTCCTTCTTCCAACCCATTAAATATTTCGTCATCTGTCACATTTTTTATATGCTTTTCTTGAAATTTTTTTATAAAAATTTTCACCCCATATTTTTTCATGATATAATCTCTTAATTCCTCAATTTCTTCCTCTTTAAACTTGGGATTTTTAACTCTGACATTTAAAGTAGCCCCTTCAAAAAAACTAAGGGATTTCTCAATTCTATCTACGATTCTTTCCTTTAAAGCTTCAATATCCAACTCCTCTTCTAATACAATTACAAGTCCTTCTTTTGTACCTTGGATTTTAACGGGTTCCATTGCCATAATTTACCTCCAGTTTGGTTTCATCTAAATATCTATATTCTTCATAAAATGCAATTTTCCTGCTTGTAAAAAGAAAAAAAGAGGATATATTCCTCTTCATCTCAAAGGAATATTCATAAAATTAAAGGTCTCTTTCTCCCCACTTTTACTAAGGCCAAAATAAGCATCAAATATGTCTCTAGCCACATAGGCAGCATATGAGCCACCGCCTCCTTGATAAATGACCGTGACAACCACTATTTGAGGATCCTCATAGGGAGCAAAACCCACAAACCAGGCATAATTATCTCTTCCCTTGATTCCCACTTCAGCAGTACCAGTCTTACCTCCTACGGTCATGGGGAATCCGTCAAATGCAGCGCTTGCCGTTCCTCCTCTTTCAGTAACTCCTTTCATGCCAAGCTTTATTGCATCCAGATACTTTTTAGGAATGTCTATTTTTCCTAAAACTTCGGGTTCTGTCTTTTTCACTATATTCCCCTCAGCGTCTACAATCTTATCTACAAGGTGGAGTCTATATCTTATTCCACCGTTTACTAAAGTTGAAATATAGCTCGCAATCTCTAGAGGAGTAAATTGATTGTCTCCCTGTCCAATAGCCGCACTACAGGTATCAGCCAGGCTCCAATGCCTTGCATAATACATCATCTCCCAGAGTTTTCTCTGCAACTTTGTATCCTTTATTCCCATTTTTTCTAACTGCAAAAAGGTATTGTAATCGGACAAATTTCCCTTATCGACGATTTCAACTATCTTTTTGTACTGCTCCTCAGTTATCACTCCATCTGGATTCTTTTCACTTTTTACCATAGAGTGTATAAGTCCCAAATAGAACTCTCTTTTATATTTAGGGCTCGCTATGATCCCCTTAGCTTCTGGAAGTTCAATTCCCGTCTTTTCGTCCAATCCAAATTTCTTAGCATATTCCACTATTTTATCTATTCCCATTCTTCTTCCCATTTCGTAAAAATAAGTATCTGTCGAATACTTTATAGCATCCGATACATTGACCCACCCCTGTGTCCTCCCATATTCATTCCACAACCAGTTTGTCTGCCCAGTAATATACACCCCAGGGTCCAGGTATTTTTCATCTACCGTAGTAACGCCACTTTCTAATGCTGCTAAAGCGACAATCATCTTAAAAGTGGAACCTGGAGGTACCGCCCCCTGAGTTGCGTAATTGAAAATAGGGCTTGGCTCTACAGTGGCGTTTCTCTCCCTAAAAAGCTCATTTACCACGTCTTTTGGAGGACTTCCCGTAGCGAAAACATTAGGGTCAAATCCAGGTACACTAGCCAAAGCCAATATCCTTCCTGAATGTATATCCACAACGACTGCTGCTCCAATATTAGCATTGGGTCTTGGTTTCCCTAGTTTTCCCTCTCTTAATTTTTGCATGGTATTTACAAGAGCTTCTTCTGCGGCTTCTTGAACATTTTTATCTATAGTAAGAAAAACTGTATCTCCTGGCACAGGAGGCACTGTACTTAAGCTCTTTATAAGCCTACCATAATTATCTACCACGACTTGCTGGCCTCCATCTTTTCCATGCAAATATTCCTCATATAAAGCTTCAATCCCAGAGTGCCCAACTAAATCTGTTAACTTGTACTTTTTTATATCTAGTTTTTTTAAATCTTCAGGAGTAATGCGACCTATATATCCAAGAGTTTGAGATAATAGTGTACCGTAAGGATAGTACCTCACAGGTTTTATACTAATCATTATCCCGGGAAGTTCCAGATGCCTTTCTTCAATTTCCGCTACCGTTTTTTGATCTACATCCACCGCTATTTCCACTGGCTGATACTGATTATACCCTTGTTCCTCCATAAGCTGCCTTACAACCATTATTTTGCGCACATCCTGTGGGTCTAAATCCTTCGAAATTTTAAATTTTTTCATCATAATATTCCATGTTTCTTTTGCCGTAGCATTTTCATTTATGTTATTCGTTTTTTTCCACAGCTTCTCTCTTTCTTTTAAAGTTTCAGGGGAAACTTCTCCCTCGTCAGGATTTTTAAAATTGAAATAAGGTTCTCCTTTTTCATCTAAATAAATTGGAAGGTCGTCCTTATACTTTACATTATTTTTCTCTAGCAAATGTATCAACTTTAATATAGTTTCATTCAAATGACTGTCTACTACTTCCCCTTTTAAAATATCAACAGAAAAACTGGGTCTATTAGTGGCAAGTTTTATGCCATATCTATCGACAATTTCTCCTCTTGGAGCATCAATAGGAATCAAACGAATGGCCTGTTTTATAGAAATTTCCCTATAATAATCTCCCTTTATCAACTGCAAATACACAAGGCGAGATATAAGAAGAACTAGTAACACACTTATTATAGTCCAAAGCACATAAAACCTTTTTTTTAGCATCTCGCTCAACCTTATCACCTTCAAAATCGACTTTTCCTGGAGAAAAGTGTTTTCTTTTCACTCACATAACTGTTGAAATTCACAATATATTTATATACAAATACCACGATTAAGGAATTGTAAACCGCCTGTATCATTCCAACATTGAGAAATTCTTCTATAAAACCAAACTGATATTTCATTAAGACCATTGAAAACATGATTATCAGGTTGTAAAAAAGAGTACCAATAAAGGTAAAAACAAAAGCCACAAAAGTACTTTCCCTAAAAATGTTTTTATTCAAAAGTCCAGCAATATAGGAAACAAGAAGAAGTGCAAAAGTGTAAATTCCCAAAGCCCTGTTAAACATTATATCTTGCAAGAGCCCAGCAAAAAGACTTAAATAGATGGCTTCCCATGGCCCATTTAAAAGAGAAAGACTAAAAACGAATATAAATACAACGTCAGGTTTTACGCCCAAAATATCCACAAATCTGAAAAAAGAAGATTGCAAGAGTACCAACAAAATAACAATCAAATACTTGTATATGCCTCTCATATTTTATTTCCCCGCTTCAGTCATATTAAGCACCACAAATACATATTCCAATCTTTCAAAATCAGCTGCCGGTTTCACAACTGCTTGCTTAAAAAGCGCCCCGGGTTCCTTTGTCACTCGTTCTACTTTCCCTATTACAAGACCTTTGGGAAATCTGCTCATACCAGAAGTAGTGATGATATCCCCCTCTAAAATTTCCGCATCGAGAGGAAGATATATCATTAAAAGACCGCCCTGAGAATCTCCCCTTACTATGCCGTTATCCCTTGTCCTAACATCTACTGCACTCACAGAACTATCCCTATCTACTATGGATAAAACTTTCGACCAGGTATCGCCCACCTGGAAGACTTGCCCCACCATGTTACCCTTTTCATCCAAAACTGCCATCCCAGGCATTACTCCATCTTTTTTACCTCTATCAATCGTAAATGTATTAAACCAATTGCCCGGGTTTTTCCCCGTAATGGAAGCCAACTTAAGATTAAGTTCCGGATTTTCTGTCTTAAAATCAAGCGCTTCTTTTAGCCTTTCGTTTTCATTTTTTAACTCCTGTAGTTTTACATTTTCTTTTTGCAATCTTTCTAATTCCTTTTGAAGTCTTTCATTTGTAGCTCTTAAACTTCCAATCTCTGCTATAGAGGAAAAAAAGTCAGAAATGCCATTGGTCATTCGATAAAAAAACTTACCTACAGGAGTAAACACACCACCTATTACAGATTCTGCTCTTGTAAGATATCTTTCTGTATCATAAGTATAAGCCATGGCAGCAATAAGCGCCACGGCTATTAAAAGTATCAGAATAAGCTGCCTATTCTTAAAAAAACGGGGCACTTAAAACACCTCTCAAACTCTAGTTGCAGGGCTTAAAACCCTTCTAAATAAGGAACTCTCTTCCAAAATCTTACCTGCCCCAAGCGCCACACAGTCTGTAGGATTATCTGCTATTTGAACGGGCATTCCTGTTTCCTGTCTTATCAGTTTATCTATACCGCTTAAAAGTGCACCTCCGCCTGTCAACATTATACCCCTATCCATGATATCTGCAGCTAATTCTGGAGGAGTTTTTTCTAGTGTGACTTTTATAGCTTCGACAATGTTTGAAAGAGGTTCCTTTAAAGCCTCTAAAATCTCTGTAGAAGTAATTCTCAATGTCTTTGGAAGACCAGAGACCAGGTCTCTACCCCTTATGTCCATTGACTCTTCTTTTTCTTTTGGAAAAGCCGAACCTATTTGAATTTTTATTTCCTCAGCAGTCCTTTCTCCAATCATGAGATTGTACTCTCTCTTTATATAATTTATTATGGCTTCGTCCATCTCGTCTCCGCCAACCCGCAAAGACTTATTAGTCACTATACCTCCTAAAGAAATAACCGCAACATCGGTAGTTCCTCCTCCTATATCTACTACCATGCTGCCTGTAGGTTCTTCAACAGGAAGTCCCGCCCCAATAGCTGCTGCCATTGGTTCCTCCACAGTATGAGCTTCCTTTGCTCCTGCCTGAAGGGCTGCTTCAATAACCGCTCTCTTCTCTACTTCTGTAACTCCTGAGGGAATACCTATTATCACTCTCGGCCTAAAAAGCCCCTTTCTTGGGTTTACTCTGCTTATGAAGTGATCTAGCATTGCCTTTGTTACATCAAAATCAGCAATCACGCCGTCTCTCATAGGCCTTATAGCCACTATGTTCCCAGGGGTTCTCCCCACCATTCTTTTAGCTTCTTCACCGACAGCAAGAATTGTTTTCGTATCCGTCCGCATTGCCACAACTGAAGGTTCTCTTAAGACAATCCCCTTACCCTGAACGTATACTAATGTTGTAGCCGTCCCCAAGTCAATTCCTATATCCCTTGAAAATCCTCTCATTCGTGTATACTCCTTCCTTTCTTATTCAAAATCATAATACCCTTTTTCTTTGAGACTTATACCTCTCCCATCTCCAATTATAACATGGTCTAAGACCTTTATTCCAAGAATTTTACCTGCCTCCACCAATCTTTTTGTCACTTCTACATCCTCCCTGCTAGGAGTAGGGTCTCCACTCGGATGGTTGTGAACTAAAATTATAGAAGAAGCAGACCTTTCTATAGCAGCTTTAAACACCTCCCTAGGATGAACGATTGAGGTGTTTAAACTCCCTATAGAAATCGTCTCAATGGCAATTATTTTATTTTTAACGTTTAGCATCACTACTTTGAAATGCTCTTTAGAAAGGTATCTCATTTCCTCCATCAAAAGATTTATGACGTCTTCAGGAGAAGTTACAGAAAAATTTTCCCCTTGCGTAGAAAGCATCAATCTTCTTCCTAACTCCACTGCCGCTTTTAATTTTACAGCTTTTGCTATTCCAATCCCCCTTATATTCGCAAGCTTTTCCACACTTGAGTTGATAATAAACTTTAATCCTCTCTCCTCTGTAATGAGCTTTTGAGCCAAACTTATAGCATTTTCTCTTCTACTCCCTGTACCTATTATTATGGCAATCAATTCAGCATTTGAAAGGACCTGAGGTCCGTATTTTATTAGCCTTTCTCTAGGCCTTTCTTCATAAGGCAAGTCTTTTATCCTTATATTCAAATCCTCTCCCAACCCACTTCACCCCAAATTCCCTTTTTAACAGGTCAAAAAGCTTGGCAACAGGCAGTCCTACTACATTGAAATAATCTCCCTCAATTTTTTCCACAATTAAGGACCCGAATCCTTGAATAGCGTATGCACCGGCTTTATCCCAGCATTCTCCTGTAGCTATATAGTTTAATATCTCTTCATCCTCTAATCTTCTTATCCACACTTTTGTCTCTTGATAATCGACAGAATGCTTCATTTCTGGAAGCTTAATTACTGCTATTCCTGTATAAACGATATGTTCTTTACCTTGCAAAGTTTTTAACATAGAAAAAGCTTCTTCTCTGTCTTTTGGCTTGCCCAAAATCTCGCCATCTACTACCACAATCGTATCAGCCGCTATCACTATTGCCTCATCTCTTATCTTGTCAGCAGCCTTTTGTGCCTTTTTAAAGGCTAAATCCATCACATATTTTGATGGTTCTTTTTCATTTGAAACCTCTTCAATGTCATTCTCCACAATTTGAAATGGAAAATTTAGATTTTCAAGAAGTTCTCTTCTTCTCGGAGATTTAGAGGCGAGAAAAATTTTCATACATCCCACCTACATCTTGTAATAGGAATAAATAGCCAATACAAGTCCTATCACAGTGCCTATATTTATTTTAAAAGTGAGCATAAAAGAGAACTTTAAAAAATTGAGGTCCAGTGCCAAAGGATTGTTCATGCCTATTACTTGAGCGTAAGAAAGTTCTTTGAAAAAACGTCCCAAAAGATCTCCCACAAAACCGCCCAGTATCAGTCCTACTAAGAGCAAAAACAACAATGTCCAGCCGCTTTTCCCTCTTCTCAAATCGTTTCACTCCTTGTGGCAAATATCATTCCTTTTTATTATATCACAAATTATATATATTTCTATAACTAACTTTTGAATAAAAAAATGGCAAAGCCCCCAACAAACGTTGGGGACCCAGACTGTTGACAAAGTTTAAAAGTGGCATTTTGTGTGTAAATGCGACTTGTTGTCAAAGCGGTAACTAAACTTGG
>NZ_JBNATX010000009.1:0-58259 GCF_049701115.1 Caldanaerobacter sp.
ACGCCAAAATATTCGTGGATGAGTTTATCCCTCATACCCGCTATTTCCTTCCATGGCACTTTAGAATGTTTTTCTCTAAATTCCTTTGGCAAATTTTTAACTGCTTCGCCTATT
This sequence comes from Caldanaerobacter sp., assembly GCF_049701115.1. NCBI lineage: Bacteria > Bacillati > Bacillota > Clostridia > Thermoanaerobacterales > Thermoanaerobacteraceae > Caldanaerobacter > Caldanaerobacter sp. Next base: position 115 of record NZ_JBNATX010000009.1, read on the forward strand.
ATCTCAAGGCTTCTTACAAAAGCTCTTGTAAGAACAGGGTCTTTAACAAAGTCTTCAAAGCTTATTCCTTTGACCCTTTCTATAAGAAATTCACATTCCTGTAAAATATGTTCAAGATATGGTCTTGGTGTTTTCATACAATCACAACCTCTTTTATATACTGTTTTATAAATGGACTTATGCTTTCCTCAGTAAGAAGATCCACCCTTACACCTAAGAGTTTTTCCAATTCCTCCTGAATTTTTATGAATTCAATAAAAGTAGGAATCTCTTCAAAATCCACTATTATGTCTATGTCGCTTGTCTCTTTTTGCTCTCCTCTCACATACGAACCAAAAACTCTTATTTGTTTAATTTTGTGCCTTTCTTTTAGCTCTTCCTTGTGTTCTTTTAGAATTTTAATTATTTCAGTTAAAGTCTTCACTTTTATCACCCATTCTCTTCTTAATGCTTAAGGAAGTAATATATTAAATCTCGTTAAACGATCAATTTCGTCACAAAAAGCACCAACTCCGCTGCAGGCAGGAAAATAAGCTGCGCAATCAATGTACCCAAAATTTTCCCAAAAACGAGCAGGACAACCATGCTGTCCACATCTTTCAAAGTCTTTTTACCATTCATAGCCATGTCAGTAATCAAAGCTGCTACCGGGTCTACAACTACAGTAAACAAAATTGTTGCAAAACCGTTTATAATGCCAGAGAGCTGACTTGCCGTAATCCTGTACTCTGGAATTATAGCTCCAGCGTAAAGGGAAGAAATTACTCCTGTTGTGTATATAGACGTAATTATCACGTTGTATATTAAAAAAGTTTTTGGTATGTCCGCTTTAAAAACACCTTTTAACATAGAAAGCCTTGGAATTACAATTTTTTTCTTAATTTTTTTGAGGTTGCTCCACCTAAAGCCCCGCAATATTAACCTTGGAACCGTACCTGCTCCTTCCATTCCGTTTATTGCAACGGTAAATATGGAAACAAAAGTCGGCATTAAAGGAGCTGCCATCAGAGCACCCAATGTTGCAGAAAAAAGCACCACTCTCATGTCATTTTGCAAAAGGTCAACCTTTTCCATCTTTATCGCCATGTCCACAATGCTTCCAAGAAAAGGTGCCTGAATCATGTTAGAAAGCCTAGATATTACAGCCATTATATTAAAAAGCGATAAAGCAACTGCAAGCTTTTTTGTCCTGACACCTGAGGGCCTGATAGAATAAGAAAGGGTGTCAATAAAATGAATTATCATCGTAAAAAAAGCAACTATCAAAAGCCTTTTTATATCTATCATCTATCCCCATCCATTCTCTATTCAAATTCCCCTATAATTATAGTTTACAATGCCTTTTTTTTCAACATTTATCTTTTGCCAAACTTTGTGATATAATTTATTTCGATGGAGGGGTACAAATGGCACAAAAACAATACAACAAATGGATTATACTATCTGCAGTAGTCATAGGAAGCATAATGGGCCCAATTGATGGAAGTGTTGTAAATCTTGCAATGCCCGAATTCACAAAGATTTTTCACACAAACATAACTACAGTAAGCTGGGTTTCCATGATATATCTCCTTGTTGTAAGCAGTTTAATGATGACATTTGGAAGGCTTGGAGACATACTAGGTTACAAAAAATTATATGAATATGGCCTTTTGACATTTTCTATCTCTTCTTTAATACTGAGTCTTTCTGCAAACATATATATGCTGATAATAATGAGAGCTATTCAAGCAGTAGGCGCAGCTATGCTCATGTCAATGTCTTCTGCAATAATCACCTCTGTATTTCCACCAAATGAAAGGGGTAAGGCATTAGGCATTAACGCCATGTCAATTTCAATAGGCCTTGCAATTGGACCTACTCTGGGAGGTTTTCTCTTAAAATATTTGGGTTGGCCTTCTATATTTTACATAAACGTACCTATTGGTGTAATTGGCTACATTTGGGCCCATACAGTTGTACCTGAAAACAAAGGAGTGCCAGAAAAATTTGACCCATATGGTTCCACCTACTTTTTTATGTTTTTAGCAAGCCTTTTGCTTTTTATATCAGAAGGTGGAACATGGGGCTGGTATTCAGTGCCAAGCATTTTTTCTTTCGCAGCTTTTTTAGTATTTCTCATACTCTTCATCCGTACAGAAAACAAGGTTGAATTCCCTATGTTTGATTTCTCACTTTTTAAAATAAGGTCTTTCACCTTTGGAATCACAAGTACCCTTTTAAACTTTATGGCCCAGTACACGATGACCTTTTTAACCCCTTTTCTTCTGAAACATCTGGGCTACTCTACTGAAAAAGCAGGCATAATTATGACCTCCTTCCCTGCAATGATGTTTATTGTAGCTCCTTTAAGCGGAATTCTAGCCGATATGTATGGAGCCCAAATCCTCTCAACTATCGGCGCATTAATTTCGGCTCTGGCTCTCTTTTTAATGGCTACTCTCACAGAAAAATCGTCCATGTTTGATATCATGTGGCGTCTTGCTATATTTGGAATAGGAAATGCCATTTTCCAAACTCCTAACAACAGCGCGGTAATGGGAAGCGCTCCTAAAAATAGACTAGGTATAGCTTCTGCCTCCCTTGCCACGATGAGAAATGTAGGAATGGTAATTGGAATCGCTGTAGCCGGTGCAATTTTCACCAACAGGTTAAAAGCCTATCAAGCTTTTAACTTGCCCTATAACATTTCATTTATGAGGGCAATTAAAGAAGCATACATAGTTGCAGGAATTTTTTCTGTAATCTGCGCCTTTACTTCTCTTGTCAGAGACAATATCAAAATACAAAGAAAGGATTGATTTTTATGGAATTGACTTTGGCTATTGTAAAGCCGGATGGAGTAAAGAGGGGTCTTATAGGGGAAATACTGAAAAGATATGAAAACAAGGGGTTAAGGCTTAAAGCCGCAAAAGTAGTCACACCTTCAATTGAACTTCTGGAAAAACACTATGAGGAGCACAAAGGAAAGCCTTTTTTTAAGCCTTTGATAGAGTACATGTCTTCAGGCCCTGTTTTTGCTATGGTCCTTGAAGGAGAGAATGCTGTAAAACTGGTGAGAATGATAAACGGAGCGACAAAAGTAGAAGATGCTCTCCCTGGCACTATACGAGGAGACTTTGCTTCCAGCACCACTTACAATGTGGTGCACGGTTCAGACAGTGTGGAATCTGCAAAAAGAGAAATAGCATTATGGTTTCCTGAACTCATCCTTTAAAATTAAAAGCTGTGGCAAATTTTTTCTTCCTGCCACAGCTTTTAATTTACTCTTCTTTTCTCAAATGAGGGATTATGTAGGCTGTGTAAAGATTGTTGAAGACAAATTCTATAGATGAGAAAAATACCACGACCAGCCAATCATAAGCATCAAGAGGCACTGTTTTGAAAATCACACCCAGAGGCTTTATGTAAACCGTGGATAAAAAAATCAAGAAAGAGCTTAACACTGCCAGCACCAGATAGGGATTGGTGAAAAAACCTAGTTCAAAAATCAAATGTCTTTCAGACCTACATTCAAAAGCGTGTATCATCTCAACAGTAACCAGTGTAGCAAAAGCAATAGTCCTGGCTTTTTCAAGGCCAGCGTATCCCAGTGCAAACACATATGCCCCTACAGTGCTTATTCCTATTAAAACCCCAACTATGAATATCCTCAATCCCAATCCCCTTGAAAAAACGCTCTCATTTGCATCTCTTGGCTTCATCCTCATTATGTCCTTTTCAGGCGGGTCAAGACCTAAAGCCAGAGCAGGAAGCCCATCTGTAACAAGATTTACCATCAATATCTGTATGGGTACAAGAGGCAGTTTCAGAGACATAAGGGCTGCAAAAAACATTGTCAAAACTTCTCCGAAATTGCATGAAAGCAAAAAGCGTATAAATTTTTTTATATTGTCATAAATTATTCTTCCTTCTTCAACAGCTGCAACAATAGTGGCAAAATTATCATCCAATAAAATCATAGAAGAAGCTTCCTTTGCAACCTCTGTCCCTCCTTTGCCCATAGCAATTCCAATATCCGCCTCTTTCAGAGCCGGAGCGTCATTGACCCCATCCCCTGTCATAGCAACAGTAAACCCTCTATTTTTAAGAGCCCTTACAATTCTGTACTTATGCTTAGGAGTCACCCTAGCATAAACACTTACATTTGTGCAGGTTTTCTCTAACTCCTTGTCAGTCATCTCATCTAAATCTTTGCCTGTAATAACTCTTTCCCCTTCTCCCAGTATGTTAAGTTCTTTCGCTATAGCAGTCGCTGTAACTTTATGGTCTCCCGTTATCATGACAGGTTTTATCCCTGCCATCTTACACTTTAAAACCGCATCGTATACCTCTTTTCTTGGAGGGTCTATCATACCTTCTAGCCCTACAAAAACCAGATCCCTTTCTACAAATTCAGCAATAATCGGAGATTTAGGAGGAAGTTTCTTATAGGCAAAAGCTAAAACTCTCAAAGCCTCTTTCCCAAAAGATTCATTAACATCCAGCACCTTCTTTTTGTCAAAAGGCGTCAAAGGAACTTCCTTTCCGTTTACATATTTGAAACTGCAAAGTTCCAATATGACATCTGGAGCCCCTTTTGTATAAGCGTATTTCTCCCCATCTATTTCCACAATTACAGTCATTCTCTTTCTCTCCGAATCAAAAGGAATTTCCTCAATTCTCTTTATCTTATTCAAAAAATCCTGTGAAATGCCTGATTTTAACGAAAAAGAAAAAATAGCAGCCTCAGTAGGGTCTCCTATGTACTTATCCTCTTCTAACACTTCTCTTCCTATCTTTATGCTTTCTTTTTTGACCTTTACATTGTTGCACAAAGCTCCTATTTCTAACATCTTTCTTAAAGCACTTCTAGATATATTTTTCTTTTTAATTAACTCCTCATTTTCTTTCCCTCTCACATCAAAAACTTCTTCATCGCAAAACACCTTTGTAACAGTCATTTTATTCTCTGTCAAAGTGCCGGTTTTATCTGTGCAAATCACATTTGTGCAACCCAGAGTTTCCACCGCTGGCAGTTTTCTTATCAAAGCATTTCTCTTAAGCATCCTCTGCACGCCAATCGCCAGAGAAATTGTAACAACAGCAGGAAGCCCTTCCGGTATTGCCGCTACCGCAAGGCTCACTCCTGACAAAAACATGTAGTAAATAGGTTCCCCTCTTATTATCCCCATCACCGTGACAACGCCGCATATAAAAAGCGCTAAAACTACCAACACTTTTCCTAGCTTGTTAAGCCTTTTTTGTAAAGGAGTTTCTTCCCCTTCAATCTCCTTCATCATCCCAGCGATTTTACCCATCTCTGTCTGCATGCCAGTTGCAGTGACAATTGCTTTCCCCTTGCCTTTTGTCACCACTGTGCCCATATATACTATGTTGCGGCTTTCAACTGCTGTCCTATTCAGATTCAAAGGTGCTTCTTTATGGACAGGCACTGATTCCCCTGTCAGAATTGATTCATCAACTTCTAAATTATGAGCTTCTATTAAAAGAGCATCAGCCGGAACCTTATCTCCTGCTCCCAGAAGTATTACATCGTCTATGACAATCTGTGAAGCTTCTACCTCTTTCTCCTCCCCATCTCTTAAAACTTTTGCTGAAGGAGCAGCAAGTTTTTTTAGGGCTTCTAGCGACTTTTCTGTCTTATACTCCTGAACAAAACCCAAAATCGCATTCAAGATGACAATTACAGTTATAGTCAAGGCATCTGCCAGCTCTCCCATAAGGGCCGAAATCAAAGTTGCAGCCAAAAGCACCATCACCATAAAGTCCTGAAACTGGTTTAAAAAAATTTGAATAGGACTTACTCTGCGACCTTCCTCTAAAACATTTGGACCGTACTTTAAAAGCCTTTTCTGCGCTTCTTGAGAAGTCAGCCCTTTAAAATTTATCTTGTCTAAATAATAGATTGTCTGTTGCGAAGTACCTTTTGCCATCCCAATCCCCCTTCTTCAAAACTTCTCACTCCTTAAATAAAATATGAGGGCAAGTTAAAAAACATGCCCTCATTCTTCCTTCAAGCTGTGCCATCCATCCCGCGCAAGCTCCACTATCATGGTATGCCTTGACCTTTCAGGGTGATGTATAACCTTATTATACCATTTCAAGGCTTCTTCCTTGTTCCCTAACATCCTGTTAAGCTCGCCAATCATGTATATTAGAAGTATTTCTTCCTCATATACATCTGAACCGCTGTAGGCTTTTACATAGGAATCCAGTGCGTGTTTCAAATACTTTTCCTCATTAGCCTTATCCCCTAAAATTCTATATATCCACGCAATTCTAAGACACGTCTTTGCAAATACTATGGGCTTGTCCTCTTTTATTTGAGAACAATACAAGGACAAAAGATATGCCTCTAAAGCTTTCTGTGGAGTTCTTTCTCCCGAAAATTCTCTTTTCACCCATTTTTCACTAACTAAAGATAAAATTTTTTCTCTCTTGTCATTAGTTATTTTTTCAAACTCCGACTCCAAAGCAGCGTAGCCGCAATTTGGACATACAATTACTTCATAGAAAAAAGGATTGATGTCATCTTTATACTTTGTGTAAAAATCCCTCCCTCTTTCTTCCACTTTTAGCTGAGAAGTTCTCACCCTGGTATATGTAAATTCCTGCTTGCAGACTGGGCATACCGTTTTTTTGTCGTATAAATATTTATTAGCCAATTTCACCCCTCCGCTCTTTTTTCTCTCAACAAATATTTTAGCACAATTGTCTACATTTTTCGACAGTTATTTATCTTACACGTTATGCTCAAAAGCAGTATAATTCCCCCGTACCCAGCGATAGGATAAAGATAGTGAACAAGATTGGCAAAGCCAACTCTACTTGAAATCAGTGCAATTCCCCCTGCAATTATTGTAAAAGTATGAAATCTTTTTGAATCCGATGTTACAAATCTTACAACAAAGCCATAAAGATTCCCAACAGCTGTTGTATATATTTCTCCAATCAAAATTAAAGTATACACAAACTTAAAAAAAGGTGAAATTCTGCTGGCTATGTAAAGCATAGGTACTTCGAAGAAAAAAGAAACAGGGACTTTTATGAGAGCAAAAAACATCAAAAAGCTCATCATGCCAAGTCCTATCCCGCCTAATAAAGCCCCTTTTCTAATGCCTTCGATATTTTCTACTTCACTACCAAGAGGGATAAGCACGGCTGCTGCCGTAAGGAAATTATAGGAAGCGTATAAAATTGCAGACAAAATAAAATTTTTTACAGGTGGCTTAATTTCTGGAGTAAAGAAATTTTCATAAATTCCTCCTGGAAGATAAAATACTGCTAAAATACTTAAAACAATGACTGCTGTCAAAAGCAAGGGCACAACAGAAGAAATCGCAGAAATCACACCTTCCATTCCCTTTATAACTGTAAGAACAGCCAGTACTGCCATTATCAAACTCCCAAGAAAATAAGGAAGGCAGTATTGCTCCTTAAATATCGCTCCAGCCCCCGCTATCATTGCAGACAAGGCCCCAAAAAGGAAAAAAGCTATGACAATGTCAATAACTTTTCCAATGATAGGCCCTGCAATTTCAAAAACTACTCTTTTGTAAGAAGAAGCTCTAAAGCAATTCCCCAAAAACAAAATAGCATTGCCATAAAATACAAAAAGGAGAGTAACAATCAAAAGTCCCAATATTCCCTTTTTGCCGTGATACACAAAAAACTGCAGTATCTCCTGTCCTGATGCAAACCCTGCTCCTACAACTGTCCCTATGTAAGTGGCAGCAATTTTATAAGAAGATATGCTATTTTTTCTCAAAAAAATCCCGCCTTTCCTTTACTAATATATTAGGCGGGCAAAAGAAATTATTCTTCACTTTTCGCAAAATGCTTATCAGTAGGTTCTGTCTTCTCCCAATACTCCATAAAAAATGCAACAAATACTCCAATCATCCCTCCCAATATAAAGGCAATCAATACGTTCAGCATTTTTTTAGGAGCCACAGGTTTTTCAGGAACTAAAGCTTTGCTGGTGATAAGAATGCTTTGCTTACCAAGGTCTGACTCTTTGACTAGTTCAAGCATATTGTACTTTTCAAGCATTATATCCCTTGTATTTTTTAAGAGAGATAGTTCTTTTTGTTTTTGTTCAATCTCTAATTTGTTTGAAGCATTATTTAGAAAATTAGCAAGGTCTTCTTGTGCTTTTCTAATCTTCTCATTTTGAAGGTCTATAAGCTTAAGCAAAGTCTGCATTAATTTATCAGTCTGTTTAGTATTTCTCTCAATTACATAGTTCCGGAAATTTTGCGCTATACTATTAGCAATTTCTGCCGCAAGTTGAGGATCATTTTCTTTTACTGTAACTTGTATAAGATTGGTATTGTTTAGCACAGAAACAGAAATTTGCTTTTTAAAATTATCCAAAGTATATCTCTTGGGATCTAATTTCAACTGCTTTATAGTATTTGTAAGCACAACCGGATTTGTAACTTCTTCTTTAAAAGCATCTACTGACATATCAGGATATCTTAAAAGAGAAGAAAGCAATAAAGAAATATCCTTTTCTATCGTATCACTCTGAAAAATCGGAATTTCTGAATCTTTGTCAGAAAAAATGACTGTAGTGTTTGAACCAAAAAAACCTGTGGCAGGCGTCACATCAGTAACCGCTATAGTTGTACTAGCTTCATATGTAGGCCTAACAATAAAAAAGCTAAAAACAGCTGCCACTAACGTTATGGAAACAGTAATAATAAAAATAAGCCACTTTCTTTTTAACAGTACTTCAATCAATTCCCTCAGCGTGATTTCTTCTTCCATTTTTATCCTCCTTCGTTTGCTATGTCTTTTTACTGTTTTAGTTTCCATATAGTATATCGGCTTTTATCCATAAAAATAAATTGCCTCCCTTTTTAACTTATTTGCTTTTTTTGTCAGAACATATTAAAATGTGATAGAGAGAACTTTTCCACAGCAAAAGGGGGAAAAGTATAATATATGAAAAAGAAATTTCTTCTACTCTTTCTGCTTCTTTTTATTCTAGTAGCAGTTATTGGATACCAAAAATACATAAACATCACTCGGCACCCCGAAAATCTTTTTATTAAAGACAATTCTTCTGAAACTGAAAATACATCGATAAAGCCTTCTTCTCCAGACAAAACCTTTATTGCTTTCTTAGGCTTAGATAAAACTGATGAAAGGGTACATACTTTAGGAAGCTTTAGAACAGATACTATAATGATATTTTGTGTTGACTTGGATGATAAAATAATAAAAGTACTTTCCATACCGAGAGATACTTACGTGGATATTCCTGGTTTTGGAAAAGACAAAATTAATGCTGCATATGTATATGGTGGAATGGGAGAAAAAGGATACGCCCTCAGTTTGAAAACTATAAGCGAATTTTTAGGAATTAATGTGCCTTATTACATTTCCATGGATATGCAAACAATACCTGAAATTGTAGACGCAATTGGTGGGATACCTTTAGATGTAGAAATAAATATGCATACTCACGGAGCAAATCTAGATAAAGGATATCAAATTTTAGATGGCCAAAAAGCTTATCAATATGTGCGATGGCGATATGACCCCATGGGGGATATAAACCGCGTTAAAAGACAACAAAAGTTCATAATCGCTTTTGCTAATCAATTAAAAAATAAAACTAAAAGTTTATCTGACTACTTAGACCTTTATAATGCTTTTAAGGGCAAGCTTTATACCAATCTTAATTACGAACAGATACTAGCTTTAATTTATGTCGTAAAGGATATATCGCCAGATTCCATTGAAAAATTCATGGTTCCAGGAGAATTCTACAATTTAAATGGCATTAGTTATTGGAAACCTGATATGCAAAAACTAGATGAAGTACTTAAAAATTTTACAGACTAAAAAGACGCTGTCAAAAGCGTCTTTTTAGTCTGTAAAACCATTTTACTTTTTTCTTTATGGGATCCAATATTTCAATCTCTTCCCCCCGAACAACTTTTTGACTGTTAATAAGTATATAATCTATATATGACTCATCAACTCTTTCTTTTCTTAAAATTTCCAATGCCTCTGATATTTTAGGTACTCTACCTCTCGTCGTGTGTGCATCAGAGGCTATAAAATGTACTAATCTGTGCTTTATTAAATCTATTGATTTATTTTTCACTTCTTTTCCAAATAATCCCATCACGCTCGTCGAATTTACTTGGATAAGAGCTCCTTTATTAATTAATCGAAATACTAATTCAAAATCATCTTTTACGTAGAAATACCTCTCGATATGAGCAATGATGGGAGTTATACCCATCACTTTAAATTCAAAAATTATGTCCTCGGTATATTCTGGGAAACTCGCTACTGGTAATTCTATTAAAATGTACTTTCTTCCATCATTTAGCGAGATAATTTTCCCATTTTTATAACTTTCTACTATAGTGGGAGAAATAAAAACTTCTGCCCCTGGCAATATTTTTAACTCTATACCTTTTTGAATTAGAAATTGATTTAGTTCTTGACAATTTTTCAAAATGGCTTCTCGCGGTATTTCATGCTCATATTCTATATAATGAGGAGTTGCAATGATAAATTTTATTCCATCTTCCAAAGCAATACGTGCCATTTCAATAGAAGTCTCCATCGAGTTAGAACCATCATCAATATTTGGCAATATATGACAATGTATGTCTACCATCATCTCTTCCTTCTTTTCTTACTTTGTGATTTATGGTCACCATAATAGTAATAATAGTAATAATACCCATTTCGACTTTCTTTTACTCTATTTAACACCACTCCAAGAATGTTAGCTTTTACACTTTCTAAAATCTCTTTTGCCCGACTAGCTGCCTCAATTTCAGTTTTGCCAGCATGTACTACGAGGATTACTCCATCAACCACTGGTGCTAATACTACAGCATCTGTGACAGTCACAACAGGTGGACTATCTATAAAAAGGTAATCATAATTCTCTCTGATAAGGCTAATCAACTTCTTCATTTTATTAGACCCTAATAATTCTGTTGGATTTGGAGGAAGAGGTCCGGAAGTTAATATATGTAAGTTATCATAACTATTATCTACATTCAAATAAGCCTCATAATCTCCTTCATCTATAAGTAAATTCGTCAAACCCCTGTTATTGGGCAAATTAAAACTTTTATGAACTGTAGGGTTTCTCAAATCCCCATCTATTACCACAACCTTATTCCCAGTTAACGCTACAGAATAAGCTAAATTTTTGACAACAGTGCTTTTCCCTTCGTTAGGCAGAGAACTAGTAATTAATATGCTTTTTACTTTTTTATCTATACTAGTAAATTGCAAATTTGTCCTCAAAGCGCGAAAAGCTTCAGCGAAAGGCGATTTAGGATCCGATAAAATTAAATTCCTTGCCATTACCATATTCCCACATCCCTCATTTGTTTTTCACTTCGGGAATAATCCCTAATACAGGCAAGTTTAGATATTTCTTTATATCATCAGGAGTTTTTACTGTCCTATCCATGTATTCTAGCAAAAATACCAGGAAAATGCTTATCATCAATCCTAACACACCAGCAATTACTACGTTTAGTGACGTTTTAGGGCTTACTTTTGAAGTAGGAGGAACTGCTCTATCAATCACTTGGACATTATCAATTTTCATTATTTTTACAATATTATCCATAAAAGAGCTAGCAATAGCATTGGCTATTTCGGCTGCTCTTTCAGGATTATTATCTCTAACACTTATTTCAATAATCTCCGTATTATCCTTAGAAGTTACATCTATTTTCCCTTTTAGGTCCTCCACACTCATCGGCAGATTAAGCTTGGTAACTACTGGTTGCAAAACTCTTCTGCTTTTAACGATCTCACTATAAGTAGCAGCTAACATTCTACTTGTTTGTATATCTTGAAGTTGTATCTGATTATTAATTGTAATATTTTGAGTCCTGCTAATTATCAAAGAAGTGCTTGCTTTGTATACAGGCGAGAGAACATAATAAGAAATCAATCCACTTACCAACATCGCCAAAACAGTAATCAACAGTATAATCTTTATTCTTTTTCTAAGAATCAAAAAAACTTCTCTGAGGTCAAGTTCCTCTTCCATCATACCCTTATTCCCCTCTCCACCCTACTCTACATTATTACACATCTCTTTCAGTCACTGCGGCTTCTTCCATACCAAGTAAATCCTGGACAATTGTTATCAAATACCTTTTAAAAGGCTCTCTCAAATCTTCCCTTTTCAAAGCATATTCCACAGTCGCCATGAGATAGCCCAGTTTATCCCCCACATCATACCTTTTGCCTATAAAATTATAGGCGTAAATGGCCTCATAATTTAAAAGAGTTTTTAAAGCGTCTGTCAATTGTATTTCTCCTCCTCTTCCAGGAGGCGTATGTTCCAAAATCTCAAATATTCGCGGTGTAATTATATACCTTCCCAAAATAGCTATATTAGAAGGTGCTTCTTCTCTTCTTGGCTTTTCTATCAAATCATTGACTTTATATAGCCTATCCTCAATAAAAGTACCGCTTACAATTCCATATTTATGTACATCCTCTTCAGGCACTTCCTGCACTCCAATTATGGTGCAATTATACCTCTCAAACTGTTCTATCATCTGCTTTAAAACAGGTACTTCAGCATCCACCACGTCATCTCCTAAAAGCACTGCGAAAGGCTCATTGCCAACAAAAGATTTAGCACAGTAAATGGCATGCCCCAAACCTTTGGGTTCTTTTTGCCTTATGTAGTGAATGTTGACCATATTGCTAATATCTTCTACAAGGCTTAGTAAACTTTCTTGGTTCTTTTTCTTTAATTCTAGCTCCAATTCTACAGATTTGTCAAAATGGTCTTCTATGGCTCTTTTATTTCTTCCAGTTATTATAAGTATATCCTCTATTCCTGACTGTACCGCTTCTTCCACTATGTACTGTATAGTAGGCTTGTCTACAATTGGAAGCATTTCCTTAGGCTGAGCCTTGGTAGCAGGTAAAAACCTGGTACCAAGGCCCGCTGCTGGAATTATCGCTTTCTTTATTTTCATTAACTTTCCCCTCTTCCGTTATTCAAACTTCACGCCAAACTTGGCTAAAGCCTCTGAAAGTTCTTTTTTAATTTCCTCAAGCTTTTCTGAAGTTCTAGCTTCACATCTCACAATAAGCTCTGGCCCAGTATTAGAAGCTCTGACCAATCCCCATCCTCCATCAAAGAGCACTCTCGCTCCATCAACATCAATTATGTTATAACCTTTTTCTCTAAAGTACTCCGTTACCCCTTTTACTACATCAAATTTCCTCTCATCACTGCACTCAAGTCTTATTTCAGGAGTTGATGGATATTTTGGAACATCAGCTAAAAGCTCAGATAGACTTTTATCCGTATTAGAAAGTATTCTCAAAAGCCTTGCAGCCGCATATGCTGCATCGTCAAACCCATAGTACTCATCTGCAAAGAACATGTGTCCTGACATCTCTCCTGTGAAGACCGCATTCATTTCTTTCATCTTAGCTTTTATGAGGGAATGACCTGTTTTGTAAAATACAGGTTTCCCACCCAGCCTCTCAACTTCTTCAACCAAAGCCTGAGAACACTTCACTTCCACAATTGCTTCAGCGCCTGGGTGTTTCTTCATTATTTCTCTCCAGTAGAGAATCATCAACATGTCTCCCCAGATTATATTGCCCTTTTCATCCACCACTCCAATCCTGTCTCCATCTCCATCAAAAGCTATCCCCAAATCTGCCTTTACTCTCTTTACTTCCTCTATCAAATCCTTCAAATTCTCTTCTTTTACAGGGTCAGGGAAATGATTGGGAAAAGTTGGGTCTGATTCGCAGTAGAGGGGATATACCTCACAGCCCAAATTGTATATGACATCTGGATAGAAAAGCGAAGCAGTGCCATTCCCACAGTCCACAACAACTTTTAATTTTCTATCTCCCAGTTTAACTTTTTCCTTTATCATATTGATGTAAGAATTTATCGGATAAGCGTATTTTACCTCTCCAGAGCCTTTTTCAAATTCCCCCTTTTCTGCTATGTAATAAATTTTCTTAAGCTCTTCACCATAGATGGTAGAAGGTCCCACCATAACTTTAAAGCCGTTAAACTGCGGCGGGTTGTGGCTTGCTGTTATCATCATACCTGCCTGGGAATTGTATAAAATATTGGAATAATAAAAGGCTGGAGTCGTTAAAACCCCTACATCCAAAACGTCACAACCAGTAGAAGTAAGTCCTTTTATTAGAGCATCTCTTATGGGCTTTGAAGAAATCCTGTTGTCTCTACCAACCAGCACACTATTAATTCCCTTTTGTTTTACATAAGTTCCAAAAGCTTTACCTATGACCTCTGCAGTCTCTTCAGTCAGGTCTTCTCCCCATATGCCTCTTATGTCGTACATTCTAAACATGTTCTCATTTAATCTCATTTGGCACCCCTCCTTTGTTTATTGTTATTTTCAAACTAAAACTATTTTCTCAACAATTTCAAGCCCCAAGTCTACGCTCTTCACTTCTCCTGCTACTTTAAATATAACTTTAGCTCTTTTCTTCCTCTTGTCAACCTTCTGTATAAAACCCTCATATCCTAACAGAGGCCCCTCAATTATCTTTACTCTATCGCCTTCTTTTACTCCCCTTGAAACATCTATAAGGTCAGAATCTCCAGTGAGGTTCAAAATAACTCTCATTTCCTCTTCTTTTACAGAAGCAGGCATTTTGTCTTCCTTCAGAAAAACTCCTTGCTTTAATACAGAAGTAATCTCGTGATACTTGGCTTCTGTCATTTCAGTCTTTACAAAAACGTATCCCGGAAACAAAAGTTTGATTTTTTCCCTTTCTTCTCCTTTTATTCTTTCTATTATCTTCCTCCGGGGAATAAGAACCTCTATCTCGTTTTCCCATATTTTCTTAATGATTTTCCCTACTTTTTCCTCACAACCACTTTTAGTAAACAGCACATACCACTTTTTCATACTTCTGCCCCCACATATAAATTGTACCTTCTATTCTGACAAATTTCAACATATCTTTAACAACACTGGGGGCAAAAATGTAGTTTTTGAAAAAAACAGCTAATGTGTTATATTAAAAGTAAAAACAAACTCAAAAGGGGGAGAAAAAGGGATGAAAATATTTATTGTGGATGCCTTTACTGAGAAACCTTTTTCAGGCAATCCAGCAGGTGTAGCCCTTCTTGAACATGGCGAGAAAATAGATGAAACTTTTATGCAAAACCTGGCAGCTGAACTTAAACATTCAGAAACGGCGTTTATAGAAATGGTCGGTGAAAAAGACTTTAAAGTGCGCTTTTTCACTCCAACTTCCGAGGTAGACCTGTGCGGTCACGCCACAATTGCTTCCTTCACTGTTTTAAAAAGACTGGGCTTTGTAAAAGCCGGTGATGTTGTAACAATGCATTCGCTAGCTGGAAAACTTCCAATTTATATAGAAGAGGATAAAATAATGATGGAGCAGGCTGCTCCGCAGGCGGGAGAAAAATTAAATGAGGATGACCTTTCAAAACTTGCGAAAGCCCTAAACATCTCTGTTGAAGAAATTGGTGATAAAAATTATGACCTCGTACCTCAATTAATATCTACTGGACTATGGGATATCATAGTACCTGTGAAATCAAAAGAAACTCTTTTTAAGATAATACCGGACTTTATAGCAATTTCAGAAATAACAAATCAGAAAAATGCTGTAAGCCTTCATGTCTTTACGCTTGATGAGAAAGAAGCTATCGCTAATTGCAGAGATTTCGCTCCATTATACGGGATAAATGAGGAAGCTGCAACAGGAACGGCAAATGGCGCTTTAACCTATTATCTTTACTTAAATAAGGTAATCGATTTAGAAAAAACATATCTAATTCATCAAGGAGAAAGTATGAAAAGACCTTCTAAAATATATGTGAAACTTACAAAAAGAGAAGAAGGAATAAGGGTTTTGGTAGGAGGTCCCGCACGTATTCTAATTAGTGGAAATTGGTCAGACTGAATTATGAATCCTGTATAATTTTTTATAAAAAATTTGTAGGAGTTCCACAAAATCATTCTTGCAAAGGTCTTCAAAGACGTATTATAATTTAGGTATACTAGATAATTGTATACCTTTTCTTTTTTATGGGAAAGAATTTTTAAGTGTATTTTAATTCATTTCCTTTCAAAAGGAAAGAGAAAGGGGGTAGACAAGGGAGAAATTTTTTGATAAAATATTCGCTTGTGTGAATAAAAATCAATAATAGGGGGATTAAGATAATGGATCTATTCCGAAAAAAATCTGCCGATCAACTCCTGGAAGCCGCCGAAAAAACAGGACTTAATAAAAAGCTAACCGCAATAGACCTGGCAGCTTTAGCAATAGGCTCTGTCGTCGGAACTGGAATCTTTGTGGCAACAGGTGAAGGTGCATTAAGAGCAGGGCCTGGAGTAATAGTCTCCTATATAATTGGCGGTATAACTGCTGCTCTGGCTGCTTTCATATTTGCAGAACTTGTAACGCTGTTCCCTGTTGCTGGTAGTACTTACACCTATTCTTATGTAGCTTTTGGAGAATTAATAGCCTGGATAATTGGATGGGACTTGCTTTTGGAGTACCTCGTGTCAGCAAGCGCCGTTGCATCTGGATGGTCAGGAACTTTTGTAGGACTTTTGAAATCTTTTGGCATAACTTTGCCAGAAGTCATAACTAAACCCCCTATATGGGGAGGAGTAATGGATTTACCTGCAATTTTAATCACCGCATTTGTTGCCTGGATTTTGTACATTGGAGTAAGGGAAAGCGCAACTACAAACAACATAATAGTTCTTGTAAAAATAGGGGTCATACTGCTCTTCCTGTTCCTTGGGTTTAGCCATGTGAAGCTTTCAAATCTTACACCCTTTGCCCCCTATGGCTGGAAAGGAATAATGTCTGCCGCTGCAATAATCTTTTTTGCATATATAGGATTTGACGCAGTATCAACTGCTGCAGAAGAAACCAAAAACCCTACCAGAGATGTACCTTTGGGCCTTGTAATGGCAATGGTAGTGATACTGGCTCTTTATATTTCTGTGGCATTTGTACTGGTTGGAATGGTGCCCTATAAAACTATAATACCCGACAACGCTCTCCCCGGAGCTTTAATGAGCATAGGAATCAACTGGGGTTCTGCTTTAGTTGCAACAGGCGCTGCTGTCGGAATGATTTCAACTTTACTGATAACACTTTACGGACAGATACGAATATTCATGGTTATGGCAAGAGATGGACTTTTGCCTGAGGTGTTTTCCCACATTCATCCAAAATACAGGACACCCCATATAAATACCGTAATAACGAGTTTGGTAGCAGCTATAATTGCTGGCTTCCTGCCTTTAGATGTCATAATTGAGCTCTGCAACATAGGAACTCTATCTGTTTTTGTAATTGTCTCAATAGGAATACTTGTCCTAAGGGTTAAAATGCCTAATGTAGAGAGAAAGTTCAGAGTTCCTGCGGTATGGTTAGTCGCACCTCTTACAGCAGCTTTTAGCCTCTATTTAATGGCAAGCCTTCCATGGGTGACATGGCTAAGATTTGGCATATGGATGCTGGTTGGCCTTATCATTTACTTTGCCTACGGAAGATATCATAGCGTTTTAAATGTGCAAAAATAAAGGGAGCTAATCGGCTCCCTTTATTTTTTATACCCTTTAAGCCCTGGAATTTTTCTTTTTACCATTTCTGTGACTATAAAAGTCGCTACATGGTCTGCAAATGTGCCAGGGCCAAATCCTGCATCATATCCCAATTCTTTTGCGAGCTCATGCGTGATCCTCGGTCCGCCGCATATCAAAAGCACTTTATCTCTTATTCCCTCTGCTTCCAAAAGTTCTACAAGATGCGTAAGATTTTTTATGTGGGCGTCCTTTTGCGTAACCGTCTGGGAAACAAGCAAAGCATCTGCCCCAACCTCTATTGCCTTCTTAACAAATTCTTCATTGGGCACCTGACTCCCCAGATTGTACGCTTCTATCATTTCATACCTTTCCAATCCATAATGTCCTGCATACCCTTTCATGTTCATTATAGCATCCAAGCCCACTGTATGAGCGTCTGTTCCAGTGGTCGCTCCAATTACCACTACTTTCCTGCCGATATGTTTTTTAATGTACTCATTAGTCTCTTCCATGCTCATGGCCTTTATCTCAAGTTCCTGTACCTGTATGGAGGTATAATCCACAGTGTGAATCAAGCTTCCATATATTATGAAAAAAGTAAAGTTTTTATCCAAAGGAGCATGGTAGACGACCATCGGATTCTCCAGTCCCATCTTTTTTGCCAGTTGTTTTGCCGCCTCTACAGCTCTAGCTCCATCAGGCACAGGCAGGGTAAAGCTAAGCTGCACCTTTCCGTCATTCATCGTATCTCCATAGGGCTTGACTCTGGTTAAATCCAGGGTGGTATCATACTGCTTTTTCTCTGTAGAGTAAAGGCCGCTGCTCATCCTCTATCACCTCTTAGCATAAGATCAATGAAAGGATTAAAATAATTGATGTCTTTCTCCACTACACCTTCTAATCCCTTTCCTCCATCTATCGGCCTCTTTATATCCGCAAATTTACCCTGCTCTAATGCTTTAAATAAACCCTCTTGCTCAATTTCTTTCAAAAGCTCATAGGCCTTTTTCAAAACTTCATTAGCTCTTCTTTGAATTATTCCGCCTTCTTTAAAGTAAATTTCATCGGCTATATCTGCCATGTTGTTGAAGATGTATTTGGCGCTTTCAATAGACAAGGCTCTATCTGACATAAAAGGCGTATGAATAGCTTCTGTCAGCATTCCTAAAAGATGTATCCTTTGCTTTGTCATTATGGTTACAACATTAAACATGGCATCCTGTACATGTCCTTTGAATATATTACCTGTCATATATTTTGTAGGAGGCATGTATTTAAGAGGCGCTTTAGGAAATATCTCTCTCGCCATTTGAGCCTGAGCGAGCTCATATAAGAAGCCATTCCTGAGGTCAGGATTCATTTCAAAAGCATGCCCTAAACCCATCTGTTCCTCAGGTATACCTGCAATTAGTGCAAACTGTTCATTTATCAATTGAGATGCCAGTACAGTGTGGGCTTTTTCATATGCATCTGCTGTCGTAAGATAATTGTCCTCTCCCGTGTTTATGATAATTCCTGCAAAACCATTTATCACTCTTGAGAAAAACTGATCTACAAGCGTCCTCTTCATATTTATATCCCGGAATAAAATCCCATAAAGGGCATCGTTTAGCATCACATCAAGCCTCTCCAGTGCGCCCATAGCAGCAATCTCAGGCATACAAAGCCCAGATGCGTAGTTGCAAAGCCTTATATACCTTCCCAGCTCTTCAGATACCTCATCTAAAGCTTTTCTCATTATCCGGAAATTTTCCTGAGTAGCATAAGTACCACCAAACCCCTCGGTAGTAGGTCCATAAGGAACGTAATCTAAAAGGCTTTGAGCTGTAGCCCTAATCACTGCAATGACATCAGCTCCCTGTCTGGCAGCAGCCTGCGCCTGAACCACATCTTCGTATATGTTTCCTGTCGCAACTATAACGTAAAGAAGTGGCCCTTCCTTATCCCCATATTTCTTTAAAAGCTCCTCTCTTTTCCTCCTGTTCTCTCTTATCTTTTCAACAGCTTTTACTGCTATGTCTTGAACAGCCAATTTTATCTCAAAAAGGTCTGCCATAGGAATCGAAGTCAGATCTAGTTCTCCTTTTGCTACTCTTTCGGCAATTTCTTGAGGGCTAAGCCCTGTGTAAATCATGGCATTGCCGATATAAGTTGCAGCCCCTAAAGAAAGATTTCCCTTGCTTTTTATATGGTCAACTACCACATTAGGCAGTGGAATTCCTAGGTCATTTACACCGTCTATTCCTAAAAGTCTGCACACCGTCCTTTCAACTGACACAGTCGTATGGGCATCTATAAATTTCTGCGTATCTTTAACAATATTTCTTGCAGCTTCTCTGGCTTTATCCACTAATTCCCAATCAAGATTAAGCTTGCTCTCTCTCATACCCTCTCCTCCTTTTATAATAGGTCTCAGCTAAATCTATGACTTCTTTTTCAAGCCCCAGTAATTTGCATATATTTAGAGCATCTTTTGGAATTTCACAGGAAGGGTCAACTCTTTCTAACCTATAATCCATGTAGTCCTGGAGAATCTTTACCGAATTTTTTTCATCCCTCATAATTTTTTCACTTAACTCTTCAAAATTAACATTTTTAAGCCCCACAACCTGATAGTGAATCATATCCTCCTCCACCACCCCTTCATAGTGGGTGGCCAATACGGTTATAGATGAAAAACCATTTAAATATTTAGATACAGCCTTTACAATGTAAAGACCTTCTTCTGGATTCGTTCCCCTCGCTATCTCATCCAGAGCTACAAACCCCGTCCCTCTCTTGACATCTTCCATTATCTCCTTTAATTTCATAACTTCTGCCCCAAAGCTGCTAAGTCCTCTTGCAACCGACTGAAGGTCTTCTGAGACAAAATGAATGAAATCCAGCATAGGAAAAGATACTTTTTTAGCAAAAGGGAAAAATCCCATAGTGGCGAGTAAAAGATTGAGCGTAAAAGTTCTTAAAGCCACAGTTTTTCCGCCCATATTGGCTCCAGTAATGACAGTCGTACCCCTTTTTAGCTCTACAGTCAAGGGAGTAAACTTCTTACCCTGCCTTTTCAGAATATCCGCAACCTGAGGATTTATCGCATCTTCAAAAATGACTTTTATTTCTTCGCCTATAACAGGTTTTACTCCTCCATACTCGATCGCCAACTTTGCCTTTGCCATCAAAAAATCCAGTCTGCCTATGGCTTTTATATTCTTCTCAAGGATATCGACATAATTGGAGAGTTTTTCAGACAAGTTTCTTTTTACCTCAAATTCTTCTTTTTGCTCGAGTGCAACTATCTCAAGTCTTTTCTGCTTTAAGCTCTCTATTTTATTTTTATCAGTTTCTGTAAATATTTTCCTCTCAATTTCCCTTTTCTTCTCTCTTATTTCTCTTAATTTGCACGAATACTCATCGTACACGTGAAAAGTAGCAACCCTCTTTTTCTGAGGGTCTAGCAGGTCTAAAACAGGGTGTAAAGAGACAAGCTTTATATCTTCAATATCTAAACCCAGTTTTTCAATCAAAGGCTTTAACTCTTCACTAAGCATAGCAAAAACCTTTATTTCAAAAAATTCAACTTCATCTAAAACCTGTCCTTCTCTGCATCTTCTCAAGCTATTCCTTATGTCTTTTATTTTGAGCAGGGGCTTTAAAATCTCAAAGAATATCTTTTCATTTTCTTTAAGGCTATTTCCTATAAGGTCGATATACTCGTATTCTTGCCTGAGCCTTTCCTTCTCTTCCCTTTTATAAGGTCTTACATTTTTGAGTTCTTCCTTCCCATATGGAGTTACAACCTGAAGCTTCGATATCACATATTCAAAACCTACTTGTTCTCTTTCTTTTTCAGTCAAAAACTTAATATCGATCACCACCCATCACATCAAATACAGGAAGATTTAATTTCTCCATCAATCTATTTAAGAATTCTTTTCTGTCATATCTATATCCTGTGGGAGACACAGGGTTTACAGCTACACCGACTAAATTTATAGGGTAAATCACGCGCAAAATGCCACCTGCTTTTTGAAATTTCAGGAAAGTCTCTTCTGTTATAAAAAACTTTGTACCATCCTCTGCTAAAAACACTATCCCTTTGTACGCCTCTGTAGAATTCATTATATCGTTAAGAAGCTTATCCGTAATAACGCCTTTTATCACCACATATTTTGCCCCGTATAAATTTTCAACAATCTCCTTTGAGGCATCAATAGCAGTTAAAACATTTGCACATTTGTACTCTCCGTTTTCATATATAAAACCTAAATTGGACCTTTCAAGAATTTTATTAACCTTTGCAATTACATCCCTATTGCTTTCTTTTTGTAATGTCAAAAGCCTTACCATAAAGGCGGTTTCATTTATGGTTCTCTCCATATCTGGAGACAAAATAGCTCCTGTTACCAAGATGGTCGCTTCAGATATAGCAGGGGATGCCTGCGTTTTCCTGCTCAAGGCCCCGTCCACTAATACCTTATCTGCACCAAGAGAAAGTAAAAATTCACTTATCTTTTTTACCTCCTTATTTATAGAAGGCCCAGCAAGATCTACATATCCATCACTTAATGCCCTTGCTATGACTACTTCCCCCATTGGCGTATATACGTCTGTAGTCATGATTATCTCCTTAGTTATATCGCTTCGAAAAAGGGCTTCTTTTGCCGTTGCAATTAAAGTGCCCATTTCAACGTAGATTCGCGGCTTTGGGAAAAAAGAGACCTGGTCGTATTCTTCTCCATCTCTTCCTATAGAGGTAAGACCAAGGGCATAAATACCCCTGGCCTTACCGATGAGATAATTCAATACGGTAGTTTTCCCTACATTCTTTGCCATTCCTATTATTGAGATAGTTCTGTAATTTTTTATGAGTTCAAGAATATCACTTCTCATCTTTTCTCCTTCTCTTTTTCCTTTCTAAATTCTCTGGCTCTAATACTCCAATAGTATCTTTTTGCATCAATCCTGCAACACCTTCTGATTTTGGAACTTCTTCATCGCATACACAAGGACCTGGAGTGTAATCTTTTGGCTCAACATACGTCACAATAACACCTTCATAATTTCTCAAAACTATTTTATCATGGGACTGAGAAATCACGTAGTTTGGTCCAACCGGAATCTTTCCTCCTCCTCCCGGGGCATCAACCACAAATGTTGGTACGCAGTAACCAGAAGTGTGCCCTCTTAAACCTTCTATAATTTCAATACCTTTGGAAACGGGAGTTCTAAAATGAGAAAGCCCAAATGACAAATCGCACTGATAGATGTAGTAAGGCCTTACCCTTATCTTACAAAGTTCATGCACCAGTTTTTTCATAACATGGACACAGTCATTTACTCCTCTTAAAAGTACCGTCTGGTTCCCTAATGGTATTCCCGCATCTGCCAACATTTCACATGCTCTCTTTGAATCCTCTGTGATCTCATGGGGATGATTGAAGTGGGTGTTTAGCCATATTGGGTGATATTTCTTAAGCATATTCACAAGCTCTGGAGTCACCCTCATGGGGAGTACCACAGGCACTGATGAACCAATTCTTATTATCTCCACATGAGGAATTTCTCTTAACCTCTTTATAATTTCTTCAAGCCTTGAATCAGATAAAGTTAAAGGATCTCCACCCGAGATCAGCACATCTCTTATCTGTGGGGTATTCCTTATATACTCAATCTGCTTTTCTATTTTATCCATCGGCATGGGAGCATCAGTTTCTCCAGCAAATCTTCTCCTTGTGCAGTGTCTGCAGTACATGGAGCATTGGTCTGTAACAAGCATCAATACCCTGTCAGGATACCTGTGGGTAAGTCCAGGTACAGGTGAATCTACATCCTCATAAAGCGGGTCCACTAAATCCTCCGGTGCCTGATAAAGCTCATGGATCGTGGGCACTGCTCTTTTTCTTATCGGGTCATTAGGGTCATTGGGATCTATCAAAGAGAGGTAATAAGGCGTAATTGCCATTCTGAGCTTTGTCAATGCCTTAGAAATAGCTTCTTCCTCTTCTTCCGACAAGGGAAGGTACTTTTTCAACTCTTCCACTGTCTCTATTCTATTTGCAATCTGCCACTTCCAGTTGTACCAGTCACTGTCTGGTACATGTCCAAAAAGTTCATGTCTTCTGTTAACTCTCATTTTATACATCTCCCCCTTAAATTTATTACAGCTGTCCTCATTTAGCATACATTTCTTCAAAAACTTTTCTCAATTTTTCATTTTCTCTGAGCTCTTGCAGTGTAATTTCTGCATGGTCTTTTGTATATCCGTTTCCTATGATCATTGTTATATCTTTCCCAACCCCTTCTGCTCCTAAGGCTGCTTTTGTAAAACTTGTTGCCATGGAGAAGAAGTAGGCAATTCCTTCATCTCTCACAGGTAAAATCGTCGACATTTCTGTGTTAGGTGTATTTACACAGTTTATAGCGATATCTACTTCTTTTCCTCCGTTGGCATTTAGAACTTTATCCAGAACTTCCAAAGGCTTTTGAGCATCCGCTATAACTACCTCGTGGCATATATCCAGTTCTTCTACCATCTTCTTGGCCTCTTCTCTTCTCACCACACCTATAACCTTTCCAGTAGGACCTACTCTCTTTTTAGCTTCATAGCAGCACAGCATACCGGATTTCCCGTTTGCTCCCAGCACCATGACGCTCTGACCGGGCTTTACCAATTTAGCAGTCTGAGCAGGAGCTCCAGCAACGTCTAAAGCAGCCAGTGCCAGGGTCTCTTCCATATCCTCAGGAAGCTTCGCATAAATCCCGCTCTCAAAAAGTATTGCCTTTCCCTTTATTTCAACTCTTTCTATATCCATCTTTATATCCAAAATCTCATCTATTCTAAGAGGTGTAAGAGTTAATGAAACGAGCGTCGCAATCTTATCTCCTACTTTGAGGTCCCTTTTCCCGACCAGAGCTTCTCCTATTTTTTCTACTCTGCCTATCAGCATTCCCCCAGAACCTGTGACAGGGTTTTGCATTTTCCCTCTCTCATTTACTATCTCGAGGATCTTCTTCTTTATCTTCTCAGGATCTCCCCCTGCTTCCTCTTTTAACTGGGTAAAACTTGCAGAATCTATGTTCAAAGCTATAACATCAATCAATATCTCATTATCATAAAGCACACTCATATCATTAGAAATTTTATAAGCGGCTTGAGGCAAAACCCCTTTTGGCTCAATCACTCTATGAGAACCGTATTTGCATCCCATCATAAGCATATCCTCCTCCTTCGAACTTTACACGTCCATATATTTTACATCATCTGGAATAATTAAATTTGCCTCTGTCAAAGACTTGACCTCTTCAATAGATGTATCCCTGTGAATTTCTTTGAGAAGCAGTCCTTCTTTTGTCACCTCTATCACTGCAAGCTCTGTAACTATAAGACTCACTTTGCCTTTAGCCGTGAGAGGAAGGCGGCACTTTTTCAAAATCTTTGGCTGCCCTTTAGCAGTATGCTGCATCGCCACGATTACTCTTTTGGCTCCTGTGGCAAGGTCCATTGCCCCACCCATGCCAGGAACTAACTTTCCAGGTATTATCCAATTAGCTAAATTTCCCTCTTCATCTACCTCTAATGCCCCGAGCACGGTAACGTCCACATGTCCTCCTCTTATGAGTGCAAAGGAAAATGCACTGTCAAAAAACGCTGCGCCAGGCAGAACTGTCACATACTGCCCGCCGGCATTGATTATATTTACATCCTCTTTTCCGGGCTCTGGCATAGGTCCCATACCTGTAATTCCATTCTCCGACTGGAATATTACATGTACTCCCTCGGGAATGTAATTGGCAACCAAAGTAGGAAGCCCAATTCCTAAATTCACCAGCTGTCCATCTTTGAGCTCTTTTGCAATTCTTTTTGCTATTATTGTTTTCGCCAATTCCTGATCAGTTATCATCTCCTTCCCCTCCTTTTACAATGTAATCTACCAATACTCCTGGTGTCATGACATCTTCTGGCTTTATTTCTCCTACTTTGACTATTTTTTCTGCCTCAACTATAACAGTTTTGGCTGCAAGAGCCATTATAGGATTGAAATTTCTCGTTGTCCCTTTGTAATAGATATTTCCAAACTCATCTACAATACTTCCTCTAATAAGCGCTATATCTGCTCCCAGTGGAAGTTCAAGGAGATACTCTTTTCCATTCACAGTTATTTTTTGTTTCCCTTCTTCCACCATTGTGCCGACTCCTGTAGGAGTCAAGATACCTCCCAAACCTGCTCCATAAGCTCTTATCCTTTCTGCAAGTGTCCCCTGTGGAACGAGCTCTACTTCAATTTTTCCTTCATTCATCAATTTTCCTGTAACAGGGTTAGTACCTATATGAGAAGTTATAACTTTCTTCACAAGGCCGGCCACAACCAAACGCCCTATACCCCTGTCTGGAAAACTGGTATCATTGGCAATTATAGTAAGGTCTTTAACGTTTAATTCTATGAGAAGGTCAATTAATTTCTCAGGTGTGCCATTTGCAAGAAACCCACCGATCATCAAGGTCATTCCATCTTTAAATAAAGGTTTCAATTCTTCAAAAGTAACAACCTTCCTCATGGCTTCACCTCTAACCCTAATATTTTTCTGGCCTCATCAGGGGTTGCAATTTCTCTACCTAACTCTCTAGCAATTCTCACTACTTTTTCTACAAGTTCACCATTGGACTTTGCCAGAACCCCTTTTTCGAGGTATACGTTATCCTCAAAGCCAACTCTCACATGCCCTCCTGCAAGTATAGCCATAGTAGCTACAGGGAATTCATGGCGTCCTATTCCTGTAGCAGTAAACGTGCTTCCTGGAGGAATGCTTTCTTTAAGAAATACAAAATCCCTCATCTCAGCTGAAATTCCGCCATTTACTCCCATCACAAAATTGAAGTGCATCGGAGCCTTTATATACCCTTTTTTGTGAAGCCTTATCGCTGTATCTATCATTCCTTTGTCAAATACTTCAAGTTCCGGCTTCACTCCCAGTTCATTCATCTTGGTGGCAAATTCTATTATCATGTTTTCTGTATTTACAAATATTTCATCTCCGCCAAAATTCATTGTGCCACAGTCTAGTGATGCCATCTCTGGCTTTAAGTAAACCGGCTGTAGCCTTTCTTCTGGAGTCATACCAACAGCTCCACCAGTTGAAGGCTGGATTATGACATCAGGGCATTTTGCTTTAATCGCTTCAATCACTTCTCTGAACCTTTCTTTGTCCTGTGTAGGGGTACCATCATCATACCTTACGTGCAAGTGAATTATGCTAGCTCCTGCGTTATATGCAGATAAAGCCTCTCTCACCATCTCCTCAACAGTATAAGGTACATTAGGATTATGCTTCTTTGTGACCTCAGCTCCGCATATAGCCGCAGTAATTATCAATTTCTCCACCCTTCACTCACCTACCCTTCTTTTTTGTACCTCTGCTTTTCTTTTGGCACAACACAGGTGCCACTCGCCCTGCACACTACAATAGGTTCTTCCAGCACTTCTGCCGCAGAATCACTGATATCAGGCCTTGCTGCTATCACCTTTTTCGCCTCAAAGACCATCTTTCTCGACGTATTTCCAACCTCCACTATTTCTCCTGTGGCTTCTATAAAATCCCCCGCATACACTGGCGCCAAAAATTCTACACTGTCATAAGCTCTAAAAAGCCCCTCATCTCCATCGTGCCTTATCAAAAGCTCTGTCGCCACATCCCCAAAAAGCTGTAAAATTCTCGCTCCATCTACTAAATTTCCTCCATAGTGAGCATCATGAAGGCTCATCCTGACTCTTATTGTGGCTTTCAACATGTATCCCCTCCCTTCTCAAATTCCTTGAAAACCTCTTCTCAAACTTTTATGCAAAATCCATACCAAGCATTGAGTAAAAAGAAAAAAGGCCATTTTTCGGCCTTTTCCTATAAAAGATTCACAGCTCGTTCTGATAAAAACCCATCTTATGCTGAAAATTAAGCATTAGACACAAAATTAAATATTTATTTTTAACATTTTTATTTTGTACTGTAAAGTCTGTCTCGGAATACCTAAAATTTCTGCTGCTCTACTTATATTACCATTTGTCTTTTTTAAAGTTTTAGTAATAAGCTCATATTCGACTTTTGCTAAAAAGCTTCTGAGATCCCCTTCTATCCCGATAGTATCTACTGCTATCTCTTTTTCTCCCTCTATAAAGGCATTTCTTAAAATGTGGTCAGGAAGGTCATGCAACTGAATTATTTCACCTTCGCAAAAATTAGCCGCATACTCTATAACTCCCTTTAATTCCCGCACATTTCCCGGCCAGGACAAACTTAAAAGCGCTCTTTCCACCTCTTCGCTTATCCCTTTTATATCCTTCCCCAATTGCCAATTAAATTCCCTGATAAAGTGCTTAACCAAAAGAGGAATATCACTTTTTCTCTCCCTAAGAGGTGGCACATACAAAACAATTGTACTTAATCGATAAAAAAGGTCAGGTCTTAAAATTTTCTTCTCCAAAGCTTCATAAGGAGAAATGTTAGAAGCAGCAATAACTCTCACATCTACTTTCCGAACCTTACTATCTCCTATTCTCCTTATATACCCTTCCTGCAAAAAGCGTAAAAGCTTTGCCTGAAGGTCAAGACTTAAAGAAGTAATCTCATCCAAAAATAATGTCCCTCCGTCAGCCAGCTCTACCAAACCAGGGCGATTTTCTGCACCAGTAAAGCTTCCCTTTACTGTTCCAAAAAGTATTGACTCCATCAGATTTTCGGGGAGGGCTGCACAATTTTGAGCAATAAAAGGTCCATTCTTCCTTGGACTAGCATTATGAATTGCCTGTACTAAAAGCTCTTTGCCCGTACCTGTCTCACCATACACAAACACTGGCGAATTGCTTTTTGCAATTTTTTGAGCCTTGCACTTCAGTTCTGTAATTGCTCTGGATTCTCCAATAATATCATCAAAAGTATAATAAGCTTCCTCGTTTTCTTTTACAGCACTTTTCTTTCTGTTATTTCGCACTTCTTCTCGCAAATCAATCACTTTTGTCATAAGATTTTTTATTTCGGAAAGGTTTTTAGAAATATCAATAGCCCCACATATTTCTCCATCGATTACAATGGGGAGAGTAATAGTAAAAAGGCTGACTTTTTGTCCATAGCAATTTGTAATTTCCTGCTCATGTCCGACAACAGGTTCCCCTGTCCTTAAAACTTTTAAAATTGTACTTTCTCTATTAGAAAGAGATGGAAACATAGCTAAAACGTGCTTTCCAATCGCTTCATCTATGGGAATTCCATCAATTTGAGAAGAAGCCTTGTTGTAGTAAATAGTGTAACCCTCTTTATCTGTAATCTGCACACCCCAGTCAATGTTTTCAAGCAATACCTCTAAGGCTTTCTGATAAAATTCTTGAGGTAATACTTTTAACCTCAAGGTCATCTTCACTCCCCCTGTGAAAAGATTAGGGATAAAAAAGCGCTATTTATGCAATGAAAATATTTTCACTGCATAAATAGCGCTTCATGGGAGGTCCCATGACAGTGGTAAACTTTGTGTTTACCACCAAGGATGAGTTAAAGAACTAACTCACCCTTTCGGCAGCCAAACCTTCCTCAGCGAGTATCGGAGGTTCTTCTCCTTAACACCCCACTGAATACATGCCTGGCTGCTCCTCTATTTATGCGCTATTAAAATATATCTCTTTTGATGTAAAGCTTATCAATGCGTAATTATATTATATCATATTTTAAAAGCAAGAGCAATAACTCAGGCAGTTTCAATCCAAAAGTTCTCTATAAAGCTTCATAAGGCTTTCATTTATATCGTTTACCTTTAACATTATATCGGCTAAATCTTTATTCTCTTTCTTTTCTAAAATTTCCTCCAGTTTGTTAAAAGCCTTTTCACTTCTTAGCCTAAGTTCTTCCAGCTTATTATTAAGTTCCAGTTTAAACTTTTCTTTATCTTCAACTTCCCCCTTTATCAGCTCTTCCTTGTCAAAATCATAAACGTCATACCTCGAGGGAATCATGGTTTCTATACCGAATTGTGCTTCTATTTTATCAGCCAGCTCTTCCTGTGCATCATCCTCACCATGTACTATAAATATCTTTTTGGGCTTTTTTTCAAAACCCGAAATCCATTCAAGCAAACCTTTTTGATCAGCATGACCTGAAAAACTCTCAATATACTGGATTTCTGCTTTAACATTTATTTCCTCTCCAAATATCTTTACATCTTTTTCTCCATCTAAAAGTTTTCTTCCCAAAGTTCCTTTTGCTTGATATCCGACAAAAAGGATTGTACATTCTGGTCTCCAAAGATTGTGCTTCAGATGGTGTTTTATCCTGCCCGCCTCACACATGCCGCTGGCCGAAATAATTATCATTGGCGTTTTAACTTCATTCAAAGCCTTAGATTCCTCAACACTGTGTGTAAAATGAAGATTAGGAAAATCAAGCGGTAATTCTCCTCTTTTGATATATTCCCTTGCCTCATCATCCAAGCACTCTGGATGCTTTGCAAAAACATCTGTTATTGAGGTGGCAAGAGGACTGTCTACATACACAGGGATGTTGTTCAAAAATTCTATCTCATCTTTGTACAAATCTCTCTCCTTGTGAAGCTCATATAATATCTCTTGTGTCCTCCCCACTGCAAAAGAAGGAATAATCACATTTCCCCCTCTTTTAACAGTGCGTGTTATAATCTCCATCAACCTTTTCGCCCTATCAGAGACCTCCTCATGAATCCTATTGCCGTATGTAGACTCACAGAGAACATAATCAGCCTCATTTATTAAAGTCACATCTCTCAAAAGAGGCACCTTTTTATTCCCTAGATCTCCTGAAAACACTATTTTAGTCTCTTTTCCCTTTTCATTTACCCACACCTCAATTATAGATGAGCCAAGCATGTGCCCAGCATCATTAAATCTCACTTTTATATGAGGTGCAGGCTCTATCACTTCCCCGTAGTCAACACCATAAAATATGCTTATAGATTCTTCTGCCTCTTCAGCCGTATAAAGTGGATCCCTCAAAGGCTTTCCAGCCCTTTTCCTCTTTCTGTTCTTCCACTCACTTTCCATTTCCTGGATGTGCCCGCTATCCGGCAGCATGTACCTGCACAGGTCAACTGTAGCGTGAGTTGCGTAAATCCTCTTTCTGTAACCTCTTTTGTAAAGTACAGGAATCCTTCCGCTGTGATCTATGTGAGCATGGGTTAAAAGCATGAAATCGATATCTTTTATGTCAAAAATGAATTCCTGATAGTTTAGCTCATCTTCTACTTCTCCTCCCTGAAACATGCCACAGTCCACTAAAAACCTGGCATTTTCTGTCTCTACAAGGTAGCATGAACCTGTAACTTCCTTAGCAGCACCCAAAAAAGTTATTTTCACAGTAAATCTCCTTTCCTTTTAGAAATTGTAGTTATCTTCAAGCCATTTGCTTATATAAGATATATACATTACAAAATTTTCTAGTCGATTTTTTAGTATATCTACAATCACTTTTTCATCAATCCTAGTGTAGTCATGGACCAATATATTTCTGAAAGAAATCATATTAGCAACATTTTTTGCAAAGTTTTCTGGCAAAACACCTGCCTTATCCAAGAGCAAAATTGCTTCTCTATAGGTATCAGGCTTTTCCAATCCCAGAGAAGAAATTATTATATTAGCGATATCAATTACATTCTCTATACATATCTGAATTCCTCTCTCTATCCCCCAATATTTCAACATATCTTCCTTTATGTTTTTCTCATTCGCTTCCTGAGCTATTTTTTTCAACAATATTAAGTTTTTTTGTAACTCATTTATTTTAGAATTTATCAATTCCATTATATTTTTGGTCATCCTTCTCCCTCACATTTTCTTTAATCCACTCTTTAACAATGTCCATTTGTACTTTTCTAAAATATTCCATGTCCATATATTCTCTTAAAGTTTTCACCTCAAAATCAACTCTAACGTCTTTACTTTCTTCAAAGATGACCTTCCCATACTTTATAACCTGATGCCTTAATACTGAGTTTGCCTCATTTAATATCACTAAATCTACGTCGTCTCTTTTAAATATCTCCACTAGGTCGCCAATAAGTTCCAATTTTTTAAACGGTGCATAATCTCCATCCAAAAGCACTGCAATATCAAGGTCACTGTTTTTTTCATTAGTTCCCTTAGCATAAGAACCAAAAACATATGCCAATTTTATGTTATATTTTTCTTTTAAATACGGCAAATTTCTCTTAAATATTTCTTCTACTCCCTTTAAATCCTTTTGAACCACCACATACACCTCTTCATTAAAGGTATACTCACCCCCATCATCCCACAAAAATTAGTCTTAATCAGCCCCTTTCACAACTGCAAGAGGAATAAGCTTTGCAACAGGTATAGTAATGCCTCTTTCTTCAAGGACAGAAACTACTGCTTCCACATCTTTATACGCAAGAGGAGATTCATCTACAATGTCTTTATAAGAGCGGACATTATAAACCACATCTCCCATAGACCTTTCAAATTCCTCTTTGCTTATCTTCTTAGCCTGATTTCTAGAAAGTCTTCGTCCTGCTCCGTGATTTACAGAATAAAATGTCTCTGCCGCTTTTTCTGTTCCCACTACCACATAGGAACCTGTACCCATACTGCCAGGAATTAGAGCAGGATGTCCTGTATCTCTATAGGAAGGCGGATTTTGCGGATGTCCTGCCGGCAAAGCCCTTGTAGCTCCTTTCCTGTGAACAAGTACCCTTTTTCCCCCATGTATTTCCCACTTGGCGATATTGTGAGCAACGTCATACACAAGTTTAAATCCCATTTCTTCTTCCGATTTTTTTAAAACATCCTCAAAAGCCCTTATCACATCAAACATGATTATCTGCCTGTTTGAAAAAGCAAAATTCACCGCAGCCGCCATTGCTTTATAGTAATTCTGCCCTTCCTTTGACTTTATAGGAGCTGCTGCAAGCCCTTTTTCCGGTACCTCAACCCCATACCTCTTAGCCGCTTCCCACAGAATCTTTGTATAATCCGTAGCGATCTGATGTCCAAACCCTCTGCTCCCCGTGTGAATCATCACAGCAAGCTGTCCTTTAAAAAGTCCAAATTTCTCTGCCAGCCTTTCATCTAAGATATCCTCTACCTTTTGAATTTCTATAAAATGGTTGCCTCCTCCAAGAGTTCCAAGCTGTTCTTCTCCTCTTTCCTGAGCTTCTTCTGATACCGCCGAAATATCGGCTCCTTCAAGTTTTCCTCCCTCTTCAATATACTCCAAATCAGACATTTTGCCAAAACCTGCCTTAATCACTGCCTCTACTCCATTGTGCACAACATCGTCAAAAATTACCCGGGTAATACCCTTATGCCTTCCTTTTTTGCCTATCCCTGTCGGAACGTAATGTTCAATCCTCTCTATCAACTTATAAAGTATATCTTTTGTAAAATAGTCTGCCTCAAGGTCAGACCTTATAAGTCTCACACCGCAATTTATATCATACCCTACTGCTCCAGCCGAAATCACCCCTTTTTCTTCTATAGCCATGACTCCCCCTATCGGAAGTCCAAAACCTTCGTGAATATCCGGCATCCCAATCACCGGTTCCACTACTCCAGGGAGGCTTGCAGCATTTACAAGCTGTCTTAAAGACTGGTCGTCTTTTAAAAGCTCCTTCAAGGTGTCGTTTACATAAACTACAGCATCAACCCTCATCTTCCCGAACTTAGGAATTCTCCACTTATTTATCCCATCTTTTACTAAAGTGTACCCCTGAATAATCTCAACGGCCATATTTTCACCTCCCTATTTCCTGTAATCTCATTATATCACAATCCCGGAAATAAATCATAAAAAAATAGGCTCAGTAAGAGCCTGAAAAAACGCCTAATCTCCCTTATAAAAACCCATTACAAACTTCTTTTTAAAAGGTCCAGATGCTCTAAGCTTATTGGCACTTCGCTTATCAACTTCAAGGTAACCTTTCCTTCTTCATCCACTTTTACATTGTAGAATAAAAATACTCCTCTGTCCAGGTCAAAAGTAAAGGTGCCTAGCTTTTTCCCTTTTAGATAAGAAGCAATCTTTTCGTCCTCCTCCATCGCTCTTTGAACAAATGCTGGAAGCCAAATCCTAACATGGAAGAAAAGGTCACTTGTAAGCCCTTCTTCTGCCGCTGCCTTTAAAAAGGCCTTTGTTAAGGCGTAATTTTCCTCTCCTCCCAATTCACCACCGTATCCAAGCATAACCATTTCCATATCCTTGAGAAGTTTAACGGCTTCTTTGGCTTCCTCAGGTTTTTCCATCATAGCAGTAGATATTTTTGCAAGGCCCCTCCTAAGGCTTAAAAATGTAGCTTCCACCGCACCTACAAGACTGGCACATATAAAAGTTTTATTAGTCACAATGCCTAATCCGCCTTTTACCTCATAAAAATTTGCCAACGCCTCTCCTACTACTCTTCCCGTCATTGCCCTTAAAGTAAACTGTTCAGCCATCGTAAGTTTACTCATGTTTGTTACACCTCTTTCCTCATTTTTAGAAAATTACCTAATTTTATTATATAATACTCGCTATAAAATTGTCAATAGTTTTTATTAAATAATAATTTTTTTCCTAACGATCAACAAAAAAAGCCCTTGACAGGGCTTTTCAAGTTAAGGCAACTTATTGCCAGCAGACCTATATAAGGCATACCATTCCCCTCTTGTAAGTTCAATATCTGCTGCCTTACAGATATCTTTTAATCGAGCTGGGTTCGTTGTACCAACAATAGCCTGTATTTTTGCAGGATGTCTTAAAATCCACGCAATAGGTATAGCAATACTGGGTACTCCCTTTTGTACAGCTATTTCATCGATCTTTTCATTCAATTCCTTAAACTTTTCATTTCCCAAGAAAGTCCCTTCAAAAAATCCATACTGGAAAGGAGACCATGCTTGTATAGTAATTCCTTTCAATCTGCAATACTCCAGGACACTTCCATCCCTATTTATCGCTTGCTCTACCTTCATATTTACATTGAAGCCAAAATCAATCATCCCAGTATGAGCAATACTAAACTGCAACTGATTTACAATAAGTTTTTGATTTAAATATTTACTCAAAAGCTCAACCTGCATAGGGTTAAAATTGCTTACACCAAAATTCCTAACTTTTCCACTGCTATGTAATATCGAAAATGCCTCTGCAATCTCTTCGGGTTCCATCAAAGTATCAGGCCTATGTAATAATAAAATATCTATGTAGTCAGTTCCAAGCCTTTTCAAACTTCCCTCTACAGATTTTAATATGTGTTCCTTTGAAAAATCGTAATAGCCGTTTCTTATTCCGCATTTCGTCTGTATAATAATTTTTTCCCTTAAGCCTTTTTTCTTTTTTAAAACTTTGCCAAATACTTCTTCTGACTTTCCTCCTCCATATATATCAGCGTGGTCAAAAAAGTTTATGCCTCCCTCTAAAGCCGTATCAATCAGTTCTTCTACCTGCTTTATAGGTTTATCACTTATTCTCATGCACCCTAAAGCTATGGAGGAAGCCTTTATTTCTCCGCCAATATTTAAATATTTCACCTTTTACACCTTCTTCTTTTAATTTTACTCAATAATCTTTTCTCCATTTTCCAAATTAATCACATAAACTTTATCTTTCCCAATTTCAATAAAACCAATAGAATTTACATTATCCTCTCTCTTGCTGAGAGAAGTCGAACCGGGATTTATCAGAGTACATTTGCCTATCTTTTTCACAACAGGAATGTGAGTATGGCCTACAATAAAGTAGTCTAAACTGTATCTTAGAATAAGCTTTTCTATCTCCTCATCAGTCAGCAGATGCCCGTGATTTACCATAATCCTTTTCCCTTCAATTACAGCAAAAACATAGGGGGTAATAGGCACATCAATAACCATCTGGTCTACATAGGCATCACAGTTTCCCTCTGCTATGAGGATAGGAATCTCGCAGGAATTTATCGCCTCTGCCAGCTTTTTAGGGTTGTACCCCTTGGGCAGGGGATTTCTGGGTCCATGGTAAAGCACATCCCCAGCATGCAGTATAATATCACAATCTTTCAAAAACCTAGACGCCTTCTCCCAGGACTCATAATCCCCGTGAGTATCACTTACAACTCCTATTTTCACAAACATCACCTTCTTTAGACTTTATACTTATCAAGCTCCTTTTTAAAGTTTATGACAAGTGTCTCCATCTGCTTTATCTGATCTATAAATTCCTTTATTCTGTTTGAATACTCTGTAACATTGGCACTCATTTCCTCAGAAGAAGCCGAATTCTCTTCTGAAATGGCTGCTAGATTTTCAAGATGCCTAAAGACTTCCGAAAGTTTTCCTGCCTCTTCATAAAGCCTGTTTGCAGATTCGACTATCACACTCGATATCCCTGCAACCTCTTCTGTAGCCATTGTATTTTTCTCTACCACTTTTTCCAGAGTGGAAATGCTATTTTTAAGCCTTTCAAACTGGGCCCTTATTTTTTCTGCTAGATTCTCCACTTGACCTGTAAAATTGACTAAGCTTTCTGTTATGGTCTTTACCGCGTTTTTCGAATTTTCAGCTAAATTCCTCACTTCTTCTGCTACTACAGCAAAGCCTCTTCCTGCCTCTCCTGCCCTTGCCGCCTCAATAGCCGCATTTAGCGCCAGCAAATTAGTCTGATCTGAAATCTCCTCTACAGTAGTAACTATTGCCATGATATCTTTAGCGCTATCTGAAAGCACCTTGCCCATTTCGTATATACTAGAAAAATCCACTTCTACCTGTGATAATTCCTTGGCAACGTCCGTTACATCGGTATTTGCCCTTTTTATATTTCCTATAGAATTTTCCAGTTTTTCATTGCTCTTTTTGCTAGTTCCTGCAATCTCATTTATCTTTTTTATATTTTCATCCAGTATTCCGACAGCCCTTTCTATCTCTTCTGCCTGATGAACTGTAGAAGAAGCGACATCATTCACCACAGAAGATATATCTTCAGACACCTTTTTCATGTTCTCTGCAATCTCATTAAACCTGTGAACAAAATTGTGCATGTCGTCTGTGCCGCCTTTTAAAAACAGCATGTCCTTCTTAATAGTATCTTTTACGCTGTTTAACTCCTCTGCAATAGCTTCAAAAACGTCACCGCTTTCTAGTTTAAACTCCTCTTCTAAATTTCTGCTTCCCATGATTTTTACAAATTCATGAAGATTCTTAGCAGGCATATTCAAAACATAAGAAAATATGTACGTAAATACTCCTATTACAAATCCGCCAGAAAAACCTTTTAGAAGGTCCCATGAAGATACAAACCCTACCACCAAAAAGCCTATGATAAAGCTCCATAAAGCAAGTTTAAAAGAGTTGCTCCTTATAAAGCCAAAACCAAGTATCTTCCCCCAGACATTTTTCTTATACTCAAAAACGGGGTTTTTAAATTTTATCCTCACTTTCAGCCTTGAAAAGCCATCTTTTTCGCCTCTTTCGACCTCTTCCACTGAAATTTCTTCCTTGAAGAATTTAGAACTACCCTCTATAAGCCCTAAAAAGTAATCGTACATCTTTCTTTTAGAAACGTACTCCATTTCAATGGCGTCTTTTGCAACAGGCTTTGCAATAAGCCTTGGAGGAGTGGCTCCTTTTATCATCTTGGTAAGCTGCAGGTGTACCTCATCCATCATCATTAAAAAATTCACTAGCCTTCTCCCTGCAAAATAGGAGGGAAACCATTCGCTGAAAGTTTTTATGTTCTGCCTTCCTACCTCTCTCCATATCTCGTTAACACTTTTGCCTGTAATCTCACTTACTTTTGCAAAAATCCTTTTAACTTCATCATCCTCAATGTCTTCCAATGGCGTAATTACCCTGTCTACCTCCCAACCTACACTTTTTAAAGCTTCATCCACTACATCATTTCCATAAAGGTTCCTCAGAGTTTTTATCCATGTTCCGACGATTGTCCCCTTCATTTTCTCACTCCCCAGTAATGTATTATCCTTAATTATTTTCGGCAAAAAATAATTTTAATTTACTGCTTAACTTGAACAATTTTTCTCTTTTCAAATGTCTCAACTTTTACTTTTTCCAGTTCTTCAATAACCCTTTTTACCGATTCTTCATCTATTTTTTCAATATTTACAACAGAACAAAAACCTTCCTCCATCTGAGGAACCTTTAAAATCATTACCTTCTTTCTCATTTCCTCCTCGGGCACCACCCACTCCTTTTCTCTCATGGCATTTTGCTTGAAAACTACTTCCAGAGGAGGATTGATAAAAACAGCCATAACAGGCTTTTTAAACCATCCAGCCCACCTTATCCATTTGTACCTTGCGCTTCTCGTAAGATTTGTCGCATCTAAGACTACTGTCTTTCCAAGCTTTAAATTACCTATAACAGCCGAATGCACTATAGACCACACCTGTTTTTCCACCCTTGGGTCAAACGTAACTCCAAAAAAATTTTTTCGAACTTCATCAGAACTTACTACAACTATATCAGGACGTTTTTTCTTGAGCTCTGCTGCAAAAGTTGACTTGCCAGCACCCGGAAGCCCCACGAGAAGGACAAGAGCCCCCATTCCTCTCCCCTCATTCTTTCTTTTTTATTTAACTCTATTTTAACAGGTCTTAGCCGTAAAACAAAATTTTTATGAGATTGCTTTTACAATCACTTTTATTGCTGTTTCTATAGCTTTTACCATGTCATTCAAAGACATAAAAGGAGTATTGGGCTTTTCTAGAACTTGTTCTGGTAAATAAGGTATATGAATAAACCCTGCTTTAATGTTCAATTTGTTTTTATGGATGTAATTTAGAATTCCGTACATTAGATGATTGCACACATAGGTACCCGCGGAGTTAGAAACAGATGCCGGTATATTTTCTTTTTTTATCGCTTCTACTATTTCCTTTATTGGAATAGTGGCAAAATAAGCTGGCTCTCCTTCAGGGTCAATTGGGGTGTCAATTGGCTGCTGCCCTATATTATCAGGAATCCTAGCATCATCAATATTGATAGCTACCCTCTCAACACTTATATCATATCGTCCACCCGCCTGCCCAATGCTTAAAACCGCATCAGGATTAACTTCCTTTATCTTTTCTATTGCTTTTTCCACAGAAACATAAAAAGCAGTGGGAACCTGAAGTTTTATTATTCCCGCTCCTTCTATGTTATCTTTCAAATTCTTTAACACCTCATAAGAAGGATTGACACTCTCCCCTCCAAAGGGATCAAAAGCCGTAACAAGCACTTTCATTCTCTCTACCTCCATGAATTTTTATCACTATTTTCTCTTCCTTTTTCAAATGATAAGTTTTGAATAATAATTTTTCACCCTATCATTATTTTCGTATTTTGCTTTTCAAAAACTAATGTAAATACTAAAAATTTCTACCTTATTGGAAGAATAAAGATATTCTGTCGTAAGACGGTATCAGATATAATGCAATGAAATTAAGAAAATTTTTTAGACGACACATAATTATAAAACTTTTAAAAGAGCAGTCTTAGTATAAAATTACAAGGAGTTTAGAAAATAGTCTACAACCAGCACTATAACAGCAATGATTAATAGCACAAACGTAAAAGCAATCACCCATGTGCCTTTAAAAAAAGAGAATATTCCTCTGTAAATAGATCTCTGCATGAATCAAATTTAGAAATCAGTAAATATCCCATACCCAAGAGAAGTTTTCGCACCAACTCCATGTTCCTTTAATGCATCTTTGGCGCATTTTACAGCTTTTAAAGTTAAAGTTTCATCTTTCCCCGCAACATAAAACGCAAATTTAGTATTTTCTACAGTTAAAAAAGGCAAAGGTCGTGGCTGATCCCAATCAGCAGGAGGTTGTGTACTAAAATAATAATTCTTATAATGGGGATTCATCACATCAATTTTCAATGTTATCTTATCACAAGGATATGCATCAAAGAAAATTATTTCGCCTTCCCTTTCCTGTGTACCAAAAATTCTAATCAAATCATAAAAAGACACATTATCTATTGTTATGGATAAATTTTCCCCTTCTCTTAATTTTTCTGAAATCTCTTCTATTGCAATGTCAAAATCAAGCTCTTCGCCTTTCTTAATTTTTGCATACTCTTCAGCAAATTTTAAAACAGCCCACTGCTTAATAATTCCCTTAATTGCACTTGCTGGAATATAAGGCACACCATAGATGTGATGAAGCGTCATAGAAGTCTCTTGAGGATGTGATGCTCCTAAACCAACTACGAATCTCCATAAAGGTTTTCCTTTGAAACTTTTAACTTTATATCCGTTATTTTTAAAACTGTTTATCACACTCTCAAGCCGAGTACTTATATAAGATACTTCATCTGCCACTTTATTCATTTCATTGATTACCAATTTTAAATACTCAACCTTATTATCTTTTCTCACAAGACCGTTTTCATCAAAGGAATAGGGAATTAATTTACTAAAAATAAGCACTGGGTTCTTAACATATGATGAAGAGCTGTATTCAAATGACTTTTCCTCTTCTTTTCCTGTATGAGCATTCCATTTAAACGTAGAATATTTTTCAATTTCCTTGAATAACAAACTTCTTGTGTCAGCAGGGTTATAAAAAATGTACCTTTCATCCTTACGTTTTTCTCTAGATTTTGTCATTTTTCTATCATTCCCTCCGCAAATCTTGAAAGCCACGTCAAGAAAGCCAATATTTCTTGAGTTATATATCTATATTCTACTGAATCACAGGAAATTACCCATTCCACTAAGTCTTCTTTTTGTGGAGGCATAGAAATTCGCAATGTAGTCTCACTTTTCATGTAGTCGGTAATTTGTTTATATAACAATCGGTATACTTCACTTTTCCCTTTTTCTGCTTCGCTTTCTTCCTCATCAGATCCTGCCTTTGCTTTTAAAAAAGCAAGCGCCTGTCCAAGTCCATTTGTCAATATCATTGTAGGAATTTTTCGAGCATATGATCTATATTCTTTTCTCCTTTCTTTTTTATCCTCACCTTTAAATACTTTTTCTATAGCTTGTCTAACACATTCATACGCAAATTCTGCTCTACCTCTTTCCAATTTGCGCATGTTAGATAGCCCATTACTCATGTTCTAACCCCCTCTAGAAGCTGAATCCTTGTGATACCTTTACCGATAGTCTTATTCCCTCCAATTTGTATAACCTCATGGAGTCCTTCTTTAAAATAACTGATAACTTTCTCGGCTTCTTTTTCAGAAGTTTCGTCAGCAAAAGCCCCCTTCCTTTGTTCATCCTCCATTATTGCAGTTGCCATAGCTATTGAATATAAAATCGTATCTTGAGGTAGGTATTCCTCATACCATAAATTTTTAGCTGTACCCTTATTATCATCAATAACTGTTCTTGCAATGACCTCGGTAGACGTAGAAACAAACTCTTTAAACTCATCGTCTGAAAGGATCACAAGATCTTTCATAAATTTCTCTCTCCAGTATTTATATATATCAGGTTCTTTTGAAGGAAATATTTTTTCAGCAAACCATTTAGCAATTTTTGTTGTTTCATCATCTGGCACAACCTCAAATGTATATTCCTCTAATACAATTCTCGAAGAAACTATTAAATTCGAATCCTTTGGAATAGTTCCTTCTTTTGCTTTAAAACTCTCTACATCATTATTAAACTTGATCATTCTCATATCCTCTTTAAACCTCTCTATTACTTGAGGACATGTAATCCAAGCAAAAATCCCTCTCAATGACTTTACAGGAAAGAATAAAATTTTTGCATCCATAAAAGCAAGCGCAGCTGCATGTTCATTTCCACTTTCAGGCCCAAAAATCAGTGGCACGTAATCTTTTACTTTTATCTTCTTCGCCTGTTCCCCTTTGTTTGGCATCACTATTGCTTTTTCTGAATTTTCAAATGCCTCCCTGATACTCCCTTTTAACCCCGACCCCTCAATTTTAGGAAAATTAGTATGTCTTTCCCTTTGTATAGGCAAATCTACAAGCCCTAATTCACTACCACTTCCTGGATGAAGTGGTGTTTCCACAATTAAAAAGAAAGGTTGGAATTTTAAAAACATAATTAATATTCCTCCTTTAGCACAATTTTATCTATTCGGTAAATTTCGTAACTACTTAAGTTTTCGATTTTAGACAAATTATTAGCAAACTGTTTTATATATTCGCTTTCAGCATTATGTACCTCACTACCTATTGCAATATCTCCGATATAGACGCTCCATTCCTCACTTCCATAACTCGTCTTCCATTTTTCAATTGTGTATATAATTCTCACTTATAAGTTCTCTAGCGTATCAGAGCACAAAAGATATATCTCCAATTCTTCTTCCAATTCTTCTTTTAACTTAACCAAACTTTTTACTTTAGCTGAAATATTTTCTTTTTCTTCTAATTTTTTCTTATTTATCCACTCTGTTATTTTCTTTTTTATATCTGCTATTCTTCTTATTTCTTTATTATACTCCGATCCCCCCTTGTCTTTCAAATCTTCTACATATCTTTTAAAGAAAGTATCACCAGTGTTTTCTTCCCTATAATTATCAAAAATTGAGGTCCCCACCATTGTTATTACTTTCCTCATAATCTCTTAACCTCCCCCATAATAGATAGCCCAAAACCTTCTTCTGCTTTTTCGTCTGAGATATTTTTAAAGTGAAAAGTCTCTTTTACCTTTTCTTTATCAACCTCATTCAAAATTTTAAAATAATATACACTGCCCGCAGGAACGGCTTTTTTTAAAGGCTTAGATTCTCCTTCTGCCATATCCCAGCCGCCAATCGTGATATATTTTCCAATTGCACAAGTTAAAAGTTTTACCCTTATCCCCTTAAATTCTCCTTCCAAAGTTTTTTCATCTATCCAATCAGGCAACCAGCCCTTTTTAAAAATTGCAGGCGTGGCTAAGTAAATCTTAAATATACCAGTTTCTAAAGTAAGAGCTAAATTTTCTAAATCTTC
This sequence comes from Caldanaerobacter sp., assembly GCF_049701115.1. Classification (NCBI taxonomy): domain Bacteria; kingdom Bacillati; phylum Bacillota; class Clostridia; order Thermoanaerobacterales; family Thermoanaerobacteraceae; genus Caldanaerobacter; species Caldanaerobacter sp. Next base: position 42,614 of record NZ_JBNATX010000009.1, read on the forward strand.
AAAAGAATTTTTTACCATCTTCTCAAAAGCAACTGCCTTTCTTTCACCTCCCAACTGTAAGACCCCTTCATCATCAAACTCTTCTATGCCCTCAATTTTTATTACCATGCCAGTATCTTCCATAAGTCTCACCATAGAAAATCTGTATAAATGCCCTTCTTCCGATGTCCCTTTAGCTTTATTAATACTTATCCCTACTTTATCTTCTATTTTGTAAAATATCTCATCTTTTTCGACACCAAACTCTTGTTTTTCCCCTTTTAAATAATCCTCAAAATTAAGCTCCTCCATCCATCCTGCAGCATCATCTACATTTTCCTCCCTTTTCCACAAAAGCCCATAATCAAAGGGGAAATCACTCACAAGCAACGATGGCTTCTCTGTGAAATCAAGTAAAAATACTTTTCCATCTTCATCTTTTAATTTGACCAAATCATATGGCATTTTAAAAACAAGCTTGTCTTCTTTCATCAAAAAAGGTCCTTTTATTGTGAATTTAGCAGGTTCGCCGGGAACGCCTAAAATATCTCTAAACTTACCTTCTCTAAAATCTCGCAAACTACCCATTTTAAAAATCAGATAGCTTCTTATAGCACCGTAAACAGTTGAAGGATATGGCGGAAAAACAAAATCCGTCCATGTATCTTCTCCTTTTGTAAAAGGTCTAGAATTCCTGAAAAATAATGTATCAAAAGGTTTTAGTTTAATAAGCATCACTTCACACCCTTTCCTACAAAGGCAGAAATGGAAATCAAATTCAAAAAATTATCTATATCCCCACCATAACTTTCAAAAACTTCTATAAAAGAATTAACTACTCTTTCCACTTTTTCTTTCTTCTCTTTATCATCTTTTTCACCTATAGACCTCCTAATAACTCTTTTAATTTCTTCCCTCGCAAGGTCAAAAGGAACTAGATTATCCGTATCCTTTAACTGCTTAAATTCCTCTTTTAAAACATATATAACCTTATCTGAGACAGATATTTCATCATTCCCTGAAAAAACAATAGATAATTCTTTTAATTTTTCTAGTATATCACCCCCGTTTATCCTCCACTTACTCACAGCTATTCTTTCTTCTCCTGAACGCCTTAAGAGAGAAATGGCAAAACTATCCTTACCATTATGCTCTTTTGCTTTCTTTTCTACAGCCCTTAATTTCCCCAATACTTTCTGGAGAGGATCTTTGTAATGGGCTATTACCACCCCACAAGAGGCCGTTGCTTTTTCTCCCAGTGTAAAGACATCCTCCCCATTATACCTCACAAAACCACTTGTATTTTCCCAATCTACTTCTATTTCATCATTTTCAACTCTTACATTTCCAGAAAAAGATGCTCTCAATTTCCTCATAACATCAAACAACTCTTCCACATTTACAAATGCCAAAATATCATCTCCGCCTGCATAAACTACTTTTCCTAAATGCTCCTCTTCAACTATTTTCCTTACAAATTTTATACTATAGTTCTTAAGTGCTTGGGAAATAAGGAAATGAGAGATAGGAGAAAGGATGCCATTTTTTAAGCTCATCTCAAACTCTTTTCTTATCTCTTTGTTTATCTTTATTTTTTCATATTTCATGGCGTGCATCATATGAGGAAGGAAATGCCCCGATAACCACTTACCCATATTATCCCCATCAAATAAAATAATCCCATAATAAGGATTAGGTTCACCTACTTCCTGTAACCCTGTAAGCTCCTTCAACCTCCGCTTCAAAATTTCTACTTCTCTATCATTCACCTTTACTCCTAATTCTTCTTCAAAATTCTTTACAGTTAAATTCTCTTCAAAGAGCCACTCACCTTCAATATTGAAAAGATTGTCAGTAAAATATTTCTCCAAATTTTTCAGAGGCTTAACCAGAACCGTTTTAAATACTCTCTCTTCCTTAATAACTTCCTTTAATTTGTCTAAATACGCTTCATATATCCTCTTGCCTTTCTCTGAATTTAGCATTCTCTTCTTAAAACTCAAAGCAGCTATCTCGGCAGTAGATGGAAAAGTGTAATCCTTAAATATTTCACTTATTTCTTTACTTAGATATTTGTCAATGGCTCTTTTTGTAAAACATCTGATACAAATGTTCTCTTTTTTTGATATGTATTTCCCTACCTCTAAACCCCCAATTCCAGCTTTAATGACCCCTTCCTTCACTCCACAAACCTTACATTTATATCCATATTCCTCTGTTTGTTCAAATTCCCTCACATTTTTTCTTACTCCCATCGCCCTTTCCAGAGCTGAGTAAGCAAAGTGATAAAGCAAACTTTTGACATTTTTTTCTCCATATTTTTTTACTTCTTCATCAATCAAACTTTTTTCAAAAAACTCATAAAAATCTTCTATATAAATTTCTTTTCCATCTTTTTTTAAAGGTATTGCCACCCAATAAATTTCAGGAAAATCTTTTGTCTGATTAGTTACTAATTCTTGGAAGTTTGTCTTGCCTTTTGAAGAATACAAATTATCTATCAAGCTAAACTCGTGTAAAATCTTTTTAACCATATTATTCCATTCATTTTTTATTTTTCTCTTTATACCTTCTGCTAACTCAGCAATGTTTTTTTCTTCGATTTCCGGAATTAAAGCTACAAATCTATTAGGAATAGTAGGTAAATCGATATTAAAGACAGCTCCATCTTTGCTTCCATAAACTTTTAAATTATGCCACTCTAAAAAAGGCTGATTCTCCAAATCCGGATAAATCACATTACTAACACCATATTTTTCTATTATTTCTTCTAAGCCGATAAAAGTAAGATATGATAATAAGAAGCTCCCAGCATACAAATCTTGTGTTTTTCTCGCCTGCGAAATAAATTGTTGAACAGGTCCTATTGTAAACAGAAAAAGAGATGACATACCAAAACCTTCTGAAATATTTTCATACATTAGAAACTCACCTCTTATGTAAACTTTAATCACTACGTATCTTCTCGCTGTATCTTTTTTTGTATTGCTAAATAAAATTTTTCTAGCTCGATAATATATTTTTCTTTTATCCTATTAAATACCTCTCTCGATTCCTCAAGGGTATACGTATGAACAAGTAAATTCCTGTCTTCTATTATCTGCATCCACGTCTCTATATCCTCAATAAGGTCGTTATTAAAAGCCTCTTTAAAAGTATTACGAGGGTTTTTTACAATTACACCCACATCAGCAAGATACTCTTTCATTAACTTCCACGACAGTTCATAACAAATTTCAAATCTTTTAATAGTTCCATCTACGTCTAAATCATCTCTTGCCTTTTCTACAGCGTTTTTTAGATTTACAAAGGCTTTTTCAAAATCTTCAAAGAACTTCCTAACTTTTTCTCTCATAAAGCAATATCCCTTCTTTTAATATTTTCTCTCTCAAATCGCTACCCACTTTATTTAAATTCACAATATCAAAAAGCCCAATTAAATCAATATTTTCTATGCTTTTATCCGTTTCTACAGCTATATCAATGTCAGATTTTTTACCAAAATCTCCTCTTGCCCTTGAACCATACAAGTAAATTTTTTCAGGTTCAACTCTACTCTTTATTTTGTCTAACACATCATTCAATGTCTCAGGCAAAGAAAGTACATACTCTTTATTTTGAACCTTTAGTTTTCCCCAAAATTTCTCAATAAGAGAGTAATCAGGCTTTTGTGTGGTTTCCCCAGATTTTAATATGGTTCCTTCAGGTAAAAACTCGCCTGCCAAACGTATGACTGCCCAATAATACTTATTTTCCACGTTAAGTATTTTAAATATTAAAGGAGACATTCTTCGGTCAAAAGCTTTTTCCACAGTATCAATTCTTTTTATACCTTTAACAGGCCTTTTTTTGTGAGAAACAGGTAATCCAAAAACGGCTCTTCCAAGTATTTTAGCTTCAGGTTCTTTTCTAAACTCACTAAATTTGTTTCCAATATCAGCAAGAGCTTTTTCCCACCTATCAAACGACTTATCACTTATAATAAAACGCGAGATGCTTAAATTACTATGACTAAAGGCAAAATCTCTTTTTTGGGATTCGTTAATAATTTTTTTTGCTTTTTTAAAATTCTCTATCAGCCATTCTGCTACCTCTCCGGAATTTCTACCCCTTGGTATAAATTCAATCTCCGGAATTAACCCCTCTATTTCTGTTGCCGTAATATTTCCTCCCCCTCTTCTTGACCGCCCACCAAATCCTCCTAAATAAATACCGCTCCACAAAGAAGCCAGCGCCTCTTTTAGATATCTTTCTTTTTGCGCTTCCAAAACTATATGAAAAGTAAATCCTTCTTTTATATATTTCCCCTTGTTTTCAGACAGCAAAGCAGAATAAAATAAATATTTTACACCAGCATCTTCATTTATTAATTCATTATTCTCTCTAATATATTCTTCCGGAGGTTGAGGAAAAACTTTTACTTTTACTGAACTTATTTTGTTCACATCTCCAAAAATTTCTGATTCTTCTTTTTTCAATGTTTGTACATCGTTACACGCTTTTATGGCTCTCCACCAAAAACGCATCATCCCTTTGATTTCCGAAGTCCTAAGCTCCGGTCTCTTTTTATTTATTCCATACATAAACATAGGAGTTATAACTTTACAAATAAGTACAGCTTTTTTCATCTTGGTAGACACCTTCCTAATTTACAATTTTACAAGTTTTTTCACATTAACTATCTTACCTGCAGTTTTATATAAATTTCTATATAATTCATAACATTCCTCTCAACTTTTTGCTTTTATTATAACATACATCAAAAATTTTTCTAACCGTTTTATCACTAAATCCTATCTTATCTCTTACATTATTCCACAAAAACATTTTCCCATCTTAATCCAACTTGCGCCAAAGTTACATTCTGTTGCATGTATACCAGATGGTATAATATAATGAAACTAAGAAAGGTTTAAGAAAATTGAAGAGAAAATCCAAGAGGTTAAAAAGCCTTCCAATGTAAAAGTACATAAAAAAATTTATAAGGAAAGGGTAAATAGTGATGAAAGAAAAAGTGACCTTAGAAGAGTGGAAAGAATTATATGAGGTAGCTGTTAAAATAAAGGAATTAAATCCTTGGAAATATTTTTGGGATGTAGATATAATAACATTAATTTTGCCAGAAAATGAAGAACCAGTCTATTGCAGTGTAATGGGAAGAGGAGGAGAATTTTACGGTATAGGTTTTTATTTTGGGTTTGATGCTTTGGACAATTTTTACAAAATTATTGAGACTACTGATATGCCACCACAGCAAATTCAGAGATTTCAAGAAGATAATGTAATTATATGCTATTTTGGGGATAGAGAAGAGTTATTTAAAGAAGAATTGCAAATTGTAAAAGACCTGGGATTAAAGTTTAGAGGTAGGAATAACTGGATCTATTTTAGGTCTTTCAAGAAAGGATATGCTCCTTATATTTTGAATAAAGAAGAAGTATTAAAACTGTCAGCAATAATGAAATATTTATTACAAGCACTAAAAAATTACATTAAAGAAGATATTGTAGTTAACTTTGAAGAGGGAGAAACTTTAGTTCATAAATACGATGAGCAAAAAAATCAATGGGTTACTTTAGCAGCACCCCTTTTGTTGCCCCAAAGAAAATATTTAATTCCTGTATTAAAAGATGAGCTTCTTTTATCAAGAATAACAAAGCAGCCAACTACTTCTGCCGAAATAGAAGTTGATATAGCATATTTAAATATCACAATTAGAGATAAAGAATATGATAGACCAATTGCAGGGAGGATTTGTATTCTTGCTGATTCTAAATCAGGGATGATAATAGATCAACATATTCTTTCTCCAGAAGATAATGAAGTACAATATGTTCTGGATATGGTAATTTCATATATTTTAAATGTGGGTAAACCAAAGAAAATATTTGTAAGAGATGAATATTTATTTCATTTATTGGTTGATTTGTGTAAAAGAACTAAAATTAGTTTATATATAAAGAGAAAACTTGATGCGATTGATTATTTTGTGGAAGAATTTGTAAACTTTAGATAAGGAGCAGGATTTTATCTGCTCTTCTGTTACCAAAAAATAAAGACACTACCTTTCATAGTGCCCTTATTTCAAGAACTTATCTAAATCCTCTATTTTATTTATCTCAAATATATTATCAACAATATCCATCAACGTTTCCCTGTTTGCACCATCTATTTTCTTTATATATTCTTCAGAAACATTTCCAAATTTCTTCTCTAATAACTTAATAACAGTTACTCCTATTCCCCTCTCCATGCCTTTTTCTATTCCTTTTTCTATTCCTTTTTTTATCCCTTTTTCAATACCCTTTTTCTCACGCTCTTTCATCTCTTGTAATATGGTTTTTTCAAGATTTGATATCATTATTTTCACCTCCTTTAGATTTTCATCATCCATGGCATTTTGCTCCTTCTTAGTATCATTATATTTCATAAATCACATGTTTTTTTACCTTATCTTCATTTTACCTTTCTATTTCTCAAAAACTAGCATGAGCATTAAAAATTTTTAATAGAACGACTGTAAAATAATACTTTCATATTATAACTCTTTTACATCATACCCTTCAAAAGCTCAGAAACAAACTCTATTACATACTTCCTCTTCAATATATCATGACAGTACTGATTTGTATAATTTCTTAAACAACTATAACAGCTTGCATCTCCTTCCTTGCCTCCGCATTCGCAACTTGAAACTACTTCTAATGTTTTTTTAAGAACTTTTATGAAATTTTCTTCTTCTGCAATTCTTTTAACCTGTCCTGCTCCACCGGGTACATCATCAAACAATACTATAGCAGGTCTTCTTGGATCCCCTGCATAAGAATATAACGTACCATCAACGTCCTGCCTATCAATTTCTAGAGCTTTACATGCTCCCTCTATCAACCCATAAAGCAGCGATTCCCAGAATCCCTCTCTTTCGTCACTATATCCTATAAATTTTAAAGAAAGTATGTCAGTTGAAAATTCATACCCCAGGGAATAACGGGAAAAAGTTCCTTTACAATCTTTGCCCATTCTCGTCTTATGCTCAACTATAGGCTTCCCATCATAAACTTTTGCATATCCACAGCTTTCACAAACGACAAACCCGGCTCCTTTACCATTATTTACAACAGCCAACTTCCCATTACCGGCTTCTATCTCTATAGCTATTCCACTTAAATTTATGGACAATACTTTTTCTACCTTTTCTTCTTGTGCGAAATATTTACGCGTAGTATAAGTTTTTTCTGGCCTTATTAAACCCGGCTTTTGAGGAGGACCAGCCATAAATCCAAATTCAGGCGTTATAAATGTGCCACTGCGCCGAATTTTATTACCACATGAAGGGCAAAAATCAAATTTTGTCTCCTTCTCTGCTATATCACTGTAATAACGCCCACAATAATCACAAATCGCGTAATTATATTTTATAGGTTCTCTATCAGGTAATTTTTTAATATATTGACTTGTCCACAACTTACCACCAGCTACTACTTGGCTTTCGGGGGCATACTCAGACAAAGCTATCTTTAAGTCTCTTGTAAGTTCCAATCCCTTAGCTTCTTCCCCGTGATGGTGTATCTCTAGCTCTACTACATCAACAGGAAATCCATATTTTGGTATAACATTGGATTGAGAAAGAAAATCTATTACATAGCGCCCCTCTAAAGTATTAATCACGCGCCTTATAAAATCAGCCTTATTATACTTCTTCTCTTGGCTGTATTGTTTTTCTATTATTTCTAATTCTTCTATATCCTTCTTGAGTCTGTTCTCTGCTTTTCTTAAAACTCCTTCTTTTCCTGTCAATCCTTCCACCCAGCTCCAATCTTCAATGCCAATCTCTTTATGCATATTTACTGGCACAATTCTCATAAGGCTTTCTTTTAATTCATCTGGTCGCCCGCTAAGAAAACTTCTTATAATTTCAGAAGTTGAATCATTATTCCTGAAAAATTCTTTAACTTTCCCAAAATATTCTGGATTATTCCTCCAGAATAAAGCCAAAGCTACTGCATAAACATGTCTTTTTACAATTTTCTCATTTGTTATTTCAATATGCGGAGTTTGGATTTTACCATTTACAATATCTAAAGGATTAACAAAATAAGTAAAATCGTGAGAACGCCTCTGCGCAAAAGTAAGTACAAAAGCAGTTGAACTTGTCCTTCTACCTGCTCGCCCCGCCCTCTGAATATAATTGGCAGGAGTAGGAGGAACATTTCGCATAAACACTGTTTCCAGTTCCCCAACATCTACCCCTAATTCAAAAGTAGTAGAACAGCTCAGAACATTTATTTCTCCTTCATAAAACCTCTTTTGGACATTTCCTGCTTCTTCAGTAGTAAGCTGAGCAGTGTGTTCACTCGTCTTTAATGTCAAAGGTAAAATATCTAAATAAAGCTTCCTGTAATGATGGTCTTTTAACTCATCATCAGGATTACATTCCACTAAATGCCCATCACAGCGATAATTGGGGCAAATTCCTCCTACATTGTGAAGTGAAAGCCTGTTGCACTTACTGCACTTATACCACTTTACAGATTTATCAATAATTCCTGGAACTATTCTCCAATAATTTAAATTTAGCTGAAATCCTTCCATAGGGTTTCCTGAAAAATGCTTTCTAAATGGTGAATTGCGTGAAATAACTAAATTATTCCATATTTCTGCCAAAAAAGTCTTTAATCTTTCAACATCTACTTCTTGTCCTTTAGAAGCAGCAAGACGCCTAATAAAATCTAAACGCGAATTGCTTTTCCCTCTGGAAGAGGGAATCCAATTATATTTATTAGGCTCTTTTGCTTCCATCTTAAAATAAAACTCTCTATTTAAAGGCTTAAAAAATTCATCTTGCGGACTCACACTATCGGGAAATAACACAGCCCCATTCTTCCGCATACTATCTAACAGAACCATAATAAGTTCTGTAGCTTCTCTTTCTGTCAAATTCATATATCCTTCAGTTAATGCTTTGGGAGGACGCCAATTTTCAGGTAATACAGGTTCAAAACCTAAAAGTCCCAAAGACTCTAAATTTGTTTCTCCACCTCTCCCCAAAAACTCATACAATACCCATTTCCATGCCTTTTCTTCTAGTTGCTGTAAACTCAGTTCAGGAAAAATATTTAATTCTTTTAGCATTTTCTTTACATATTCTACTAGATCCTCTACGCGCCATTCATTTTTAATTACTTTTTCTTTATACTTTTCCAAAGTCATTATAATTAAACGCCTCTGGAAAATTTGATCATATGAAGATTGTAGATAAGTAGCGAAAAATGCAGCATCCTGTCTACTATCAGAAAAAATTAGCATCCTCCGATTATTTGTTATTACAGAAAATATTTCATTACTATCAATTGTACTCCATTCATCATCTGCTTCTTTTACTTTTTCTTCTTTTCTATCAGGTATTTGCTGATATAAAGCTGTCGCTAAAACACTTGTTGCAGCATCATGCCCCAAAAGAAAACGTCTGGCAATAGATCCTGTAGTATTAATAGAACCACAAGCAGGACATTTATGCAACATGCCATTTTTGCTAGAACTTTTTATCACACGAACCTTATATTCATCACCACAATTACAAAGACTTCCTATTTCATCAGCAGGCCTAATAGCACCACATTTTCCACAGAGAATCCATTCTTCCTCTTTAGGCGCAATTTCACTTTCTCCTCCTGCAAGAACAATTTCATCTTCATTATCTGGTACTGGATCCTTATCTTCGAGAAGTAAAAAATATTCTAAATTTGCTTCATTCTCATAATAACGGCTGCCAGGTTGGTATAAAAATTTCTTTCCATCTTTTAATTTTAATTCTCCAACCAAATATATAGAATTACATCTAGAACAAGTAGCAATCTCAAAAACCCTATAATGCTTTCCCTTATTGTCTGACACCCATTCCCTCCTTTTTAAGAAAATACGCTTATTCGGAAATAAAGAAATAAATCCTCCTTCTAGAGCTCTTACAAACAAATGATACCTAGCTGGCAGTAAAGGCTGTTCATTAATTCCCATTCTAGCATTATTAGCCAAATGCACCAGTGCAGCCAAATATTGCTCTCTATTTTCTTCCGCCCCAAACAATTCTTCTGCAGCTTGTGATAAATAGCACGGTCTATTTTCCAGCATATTTTGCAAAGTTATAAGTCTTTCATCCTTTTGAAGAATCAAATACAGAAATTTTTCCCACTTGCCGTTACAATTATTTAGTGCATTTTTTAAAACGTCGGTAGGTATGCCAAAATTCTTTCCTTCTTTTACTAATAAAGAAATCTTATCTTTTTCTCCTTCATCAATAATATCAGCCCATTTTTGATATAAAAGGCTTTTAGGTTTTCCCCAGCTTTCCTTCGAAATTACCAAACTTTTCTTTTTGCCTATTACCACATCATGACGCATAGGATCATTTTCAACCCACTCAAATTTTTCATCAAAAAGCTTCTGAGCAAATTCTGTAACCTTTTTGAAATCTTTATCGGTATTTCCAACCAAAGTAGCACTCGTACCTATACATTGTAAAATCCCTTTCCTACTTTTTACTATCCTATCTTTTAACCTTCTTAAAAGAATAGCAAGCTCAATCCCTTTTGCACCTGTATAAATATGTATTTCATCAATAACAATAAATTTCCAATCTTTTGCATATTCCCCATCGAAAAATACATTATCTTCAGGCCGCAGCAATAAGTACTCAAGCATAGCATAATTTGTAAGGAGAATATGGGGAGGAGATTTGTGCATTCTTTCTCTTGACAGTATCTCATTGGACAGCGGTTCATCGCCCGGATTCATCTTCTTAAATCTTTCTACAGCCTTCTTCTCTTCATACTCCGTTTCACCCGTATAACTGCCAAAAGTAATATAAGGATAGTTCTTTAATAACCCACGTAATCTTTTAAGTTGGTCATTCGCCAGGGCATTCATTGGATATAAAAGCAAAGCTCTAACTCCTGGAGTTAACTTCCCTTCTTCTTTTTGCCTGAACAAATAATTTAAAATAGGAATCAAAAAAGACTCTGTCTTTCCACTACCTGTACCTGTCGCAATAATCAAATTTCTCCTGTTACTGACAAGTTTTCTAATTGCAATTTCCTGATGCACATATAAATTACGCTCTAAAGGCAATTCACCAGTAGAAAGCCTATAAAAGTCCCGAGATAAAATACCTTCTTCTATCAAATTATTTATAGATCTACCACTTTCAAAAGGAGGAGTAGCTTCTAAAATTGGACCTTTTACAAATCCCTCAAATTCTTCAAGCTCTTTTTTAAACTGTTCCTTTAAGTTATCATCATTAAAAGAAAAAGTAGTAGCAAGATAGTCTAAATATCTACTAACAACAGTATTTGTGGTTTTAATCGGATCTAACCTTGCCATTTTCTCCTCTCCTTATTCTAACAAATATATACTCTGGCAGTATAACTTCTTCGCCGCATTCCCTATGTCCATCAGTTTCAGAAAAAATAACCTTACATCTTCTGCAGTACGTAAAACCATCATTGTCTTTATCTATCAAATAAGGTAATCTATTGAAATAATCTGGATTCATTCCAAAATAAAACTTACAGGGGTTATACTTAAGCTCAATAACTTCACCATTATCATTAAAAGTACATACATAACCTTCAAATTCTATCCCTTCTACAAAACTCATAAGCACTTTAATATCCTGGATCCAGTAATATCTTTCAAGTAATACTTTCCTGCCGTCCACTTCATACTCAATAATATCTAGGCCTTTTTGTTGCAATACTTCTATGATCTCTTCTCTATCTCCGATTATAATATCAAAGCAATTTCTCTCCCCTTCTTTTGGCAAAGAAATTTCTTCATCAAACCATGGATCTTCTATATTAAATTCCAATCTATATTTCCCTAATGGCAATCTCTCTAAATCCTCAATAAATTCTATTTCATTTTCACCATCAGAAATTTTCATTTCAACTTTCTCTATGGCTTCATCGTCTAGATACCACAACCTTACAACCCTACCAGAAACTTTGCCCAACTCCTCCCATTGAATAAATACCCTTCTTTTATCATTTTCTCTTTTTTGTTCTATTCTAAGATTTACAACTTCCCAGTGAACTCTTATTCTTGTCAATAAAAACATGTCGTTATTCTCAAAGGATAAAATCAAATCCCAAACTGGATTTTTGTCTTTTTCTCTGATGTCATAGAGGATATCGCTGAGCTGCCTCAAATTAAATACAATATTATCTTTTGCTTTTTTGGGCATAATAGCTGAACCATTTGAAGATAATACAAGTTTTGCTCCTATCCCCTGTAAAAAGTGAGGCAATTTAACCTCCAGTTCTCCTATATCTTCATACCAAATCTCTTCTATCTCACTCGACCATTCAATACCATCCCTTAGTCGCCAGTAAATTTTGGGAATATTTATTGTAAGTTTGATATTAAACTCTTTTTCTTCTAAAAAATATGTCAATATAATTTCAACACTATCACATTTCGTATCAAATTTTACAATATTTTTATGAAAACTACTCTCTATAACTTCACCTTCCCTAACTTCAAACTCATATTTTGAAGTCAATATAATTTTCCCAAAATTTCTTTTCCCTTTCTCAGCGGGCGGATACAAATACCTATCAAATTCCAACTGTAAATCTGGCACAAGTGCAAATTCTTCACTCCAAATAATATCTTGTTTATAAACTAATGCCACCTTATACATTCCATAAAGTCCTGAAGCAAGCAGATCTAAAGGAATAACTACAATATCCTCTCCTTTTATAATATTACTAATTTCCTTTAGAGGCTTAAAAATACTGCTTCCTGAAACTTCCATCTTTATGCCATAAAACTCTATATCTTCTATTGAATTTATTGAAAATACTAGGTGTGGTAATTTTCCATTATAAACCGATTTCCCCCAAGCACTTGCCTCTTCTACTATATCTCCACCAATTAATTGAGGCCTTAAACTGGAAGGTTTTCTAAAAACGAACTCCTCCCCTTCTACTTCTATGGAAAACATCTCAATATCACTCAAATCAACATAAATATATTCATAATCAGACCATTCACCTATTAGCCTTCCCCTTTCTCTAACTGCTAAAGAAGGACTTATCTTGCTTCCATAAGCGGTAACTATGTAAACTCCCTCTTCCGGAAGATATAAACTTTCTAATAACTTCTTTTCTACTGAAAAAAGCAAACATCTATTATGCCAGATTCCCGTTATATCCCATTCAACTACTTTATCTTTCTGTTTAAGCTCAAAATGGTAAAATTCTCTTGGCTTTTCTAAAACCTCCGATATTATTTCTGTTTGATATTCATTGCCAAATTTTTTAATCGTTACTTTTATATCCTTAACTTCCATATTATCCTCTTTAATTCTAAATACTAGATGGTTTCCATTACTTAAAATTTGCTTTGGCATCTCTACTTTTATAACTCTTTCAACAGTATCCAGTTTTATAAAAGGCTTGCGCAATATTAAATCCTTTTCATCCCTTGTCCGTCTGTTTTTTTCTCTTTCTACAGTTAACTTCTCTTTCCCTTCTTCTTCCCACCATCTCTTCATTTCATTTTTAATCCTCTTAGGCAAACGAACATCCTCTGCTTCCTCTCCTCGCTCTAACATCCCCACATATACTAAAGATTGGAAAACAAAGTCCTCAGCAATCTCCCCTCCTTGAAATATAAAAAGGCGCGTAGATTCATTCAAAAAATACAAGGGATTATTCAACTTCCCCAGTCCATCAGTATATTCTTTCTTTTTATCCTGTACTTCAGTAAGCAGATTTTTTACTTTCTCTTCATCTGCGTACTTCCAAATTAATGATAAATTCTGCCATAAAATTTTTAAAGAATACTTACTTGCGATTTCTTTTTTAACTTCTTTTATTTCTAAGTGCAATCTTCTCTGTTCTTCTAATATTTTTAGTCCTTCTTCCACATCACCTTTTCCTACTATTTTCAAATTCTGTTCATAAAAATTGATTTCCCTCTCAATTTCAATTAACCTTTTTTCTATGTCCTCTAAAATTTCCTTGGAAATCTCTTCATAAGTCGTTGCTGCGGCTTCTTCCTCAATCTCCTTCATTAAATTTTTGCGTCTGCGTAATAATTCCTGTAATTCTTTTATGTACCTTATTATTTCAAAAGAATAATTTTCCAATAAATTCTCTTTCAATGGCAATTTTTCTAAGTTAGCTTTCAACCTGTTCCCACTATTCAGCATCTTATAATATCCAGCTGGCATGATAAATCTCATTAACACTCCAAATAAGCCTCCGTATCTTTTTTTAAAATTCCAGTAAGTTGTGAAATTGTTTTCAATTTCATCAATGGAAAGTTGTAATATAACCTCTGCTAAATCATCACTCCAATAACTCAAAAAAGAGTAAGCAATGTCTCTTACTCGCTTTTCTACTTCTTTGTATTCTTTTTCAAAAATTTCTTTTTTCTCCAAGACATTGCGAATCTCATTTAATTGGGTATTTAATTTTTCCTTTTCTTTCCTTGATTCATCCAACCAGCCCTCTGGCTTTGATAAAAGCACTTTTAGTTCTGGAACTCTCTTAAGTCCCTTTAGCAATTCTCTAAGCCTTAGCAATCTATTTTTATTTTTTAACACATCAAATGCAATTTGTAATTCTTTTTCTTTTTCATCTAACTCTTTTAGCTTCTTTTCTTTTGCCATATATAATTGATATTCTTTTCTCCAAGCAGATACTATATGCCTTACTTCATCCAAAGTTATGGATAACTCTAATTCCTGCCTATCTTCATATATTCTAAAAATAACATTTGAAAAGTAGTCATGAAGATAAAAATTAGGAACACATCCATGAGCTAAAATTGGCATGATATAACGTAGCTCATCTTTGAAATCTAGTAGTCTATATTTCTTAACTGTTTTTAAAAAAATTTCTCCCAATCGTCTTTGCCACGATACCTGTTGGGATGGCAATCGTAACATCTTATACACAGGCGTCCAAAAATTTCCTTCCTGATAGTATAAAATACCCACCCATACGAGAAAAACTGATATAGCAAGTGATTCAGAAATATTAAAATCTGGTTTTACAAGTTCTTTAGAAATTAGCCCGGCCATATGATCAATCTCATCTGCATCCAATTCAATATATCCTAAAATTTCCTTATTTTTTGACAGGCTAAGCACATCCTCAAAATATCTATCACATTCCTCCAAGTAATTACAATCTCTTATCCTCATTATTTCTCCCCCATTTAAAAACACATTATAACAAAAATTTCTCGCTTTAATTTAATTTTACCATCTTATAAACCAAAATCCAATTGAAATATTAAGAAAATTTCGTCATGTTTCGACAAGGTTAACACAGCAACTTTTAAAGTATTGTTCTTTACAAACTGGACAGTAAAAATATAGTTTGTACATTTAACATACGTATAATATAATAGAATCAAAAAGACTTATCTTTGAAAACATAGAACTGCGCTGTCTAAAAAAATTCTAAGGAGTGTCAATTATGTCTTTAACAGAAAGAAAAAAAGTTTATACTTACGAGGATTATCTGAACTGGCCAGGTGAGCATAAAATAGAAATAATTGACGGACAGGTTTACTTGCACACTGTTCCACTAAGAATACATCTATAATGCTCCCATCTGTCAAGACAATTTTTTTAAAAATCTAAGTTAGATTTGTG